>URVS01000091.1 GCA_900551385.1 uncultured Mollicutes bacterium
CTTGCATGTATTAGGCACGCCGCCAGCGTTCATCCTGAGCCAGGATCAAACTCTCAAATATTTATTTATTTTTTTGTTTTTTATTTTTCCTGGCCGTTATTTTCTGGCTTAAATTTTTTCTTAAATTTTATTGACGTTGTTTTTAGTTTTTTTCTTTCTGCTTAGTTTTCAAAGATCAGTTGTCTGTCGCCCTCTTGTTAACGACAGCTTTCTTATAATATATTATTTAGTATTTCATTGTCAACAACTTTTTTAAACATTTTTCAATATTTTTTCATACACGCACATGTGCGCATGTATATATAAATGAAATAAGAAATAAATATTAGCTATCTATCACTTAATTAGTTAGCATAGACTATTATAGTCTTGTAAATAAAAAAGTAAACTATTTTTTTATTTTTAATTAATTTTTCCATTTGATTAAATTTTTGTTAAGTAAATATTTTTAATTATTTAATCTTATACATAATATAGATAATGTAATTTTTGATACTTTATATTTTAATACTAAATAATCAATCTTTAATTAATTAACAAAATTTAATTTTTTTATTGTTTTTATTTTTATTAATATTTATACTATCTTCAATGTCTATGAATCGAATAGAGGAGCGACTACAAATAAGTAATTTCTTTCTTATATGACTTTGAAAGAAAAGAAAGGTAAGAGTCGCCGAAACCTTCTTAGTAATGTTAGTCAAGCATGAAAAGTTGAGTTGGGACGTAGAAATAAGATTTTACGTACTCTGTGGATAGAAGGTATCCACTTGGCACTATTGATACGGGTCCTATTTAATTTTCTAGGGTCACGAATTAGTGTGATCCTTAGGCAAAATTAAAGGAGGACTTTTTTTATGTCAAAGAAAATTTTTAAAACTTTTTTATGTGGTTTATCCACTCTTTTGGTTACTAGTTGTACTGCTAATTTAGATAATTTTGTTTATCATTATGAAGTAAACTTTTCAACCATTGATACTTCAAATATTGAAGTAGAAAAATTAATAGTAGGAATGGAATGTAATTATTCTCCATTTAATTGGACTGATCCTAATGATAATGATTATAATGTTGCTATTTCTAATGTTGGAGGTAGTTATGCTGATGGATATGATGTTCAAATAGCAAAATTATTATCTAAAGCTTTAAATATTGAAGTAGAAATTATTAAAGAAGATTGGGAATCTTTAGTTCCTGATGTTCAACTTGGTTCTATTAATTTAGTTTTAGCAGGTATGACCGATACTGAAGAAATAAGACAATCTATTGATTTTACTAATGAATATTATCGTTCTGAACTTGTATTAGTTACTAAAAAAGACATTGCAGATAAATACACTAATATTTTAAATAGTGATAAATTATCTATTTTATTAAAAGATAAAAATATTGTTTCACAAGTTTCTACTGTCACTAATGATGTTATTGAAACATTTAAAACAAATTATGGTGCTTATCATTCATCTCCATTACCTACTTTTGCTGATTGTGCTATTGATATAAGTAATGGTTCAAGTTTTGCTATGACCGCTGAATATCCAGTAGCAGAAGCTATTGTTAATTCTAATAAGAATTTAGGAATTATTAGAATATCTCAAGACATTTTAGGTATTGATTTATCTTCTTTAGGTGTTTCTATTGGAATAAAAAAAGGTAATGATAATCTTAAAAAATGTATTAATGAAGCCTTAAGTCAAATAAATCAAGATATTAGAAATCAAATGATGAGTGAAGCTGTCACTAGAAGTGGAGAATAATTATGAATGATATTTCTTCTTTATTATCTAAATATGGATCATTTTATTTAAATGGTACTTTAGCAACAATTGTTTTATCTTTAGTAGGAACTTTTGGTGGTTTATTTTTAGGTATCTTCTTAGCTTTTGGCAAAACTTTAAATACTAAAGATTGCTTATGGTATCATAAATTATATAAATGTCCTATTAAATGGTTATGTAATTTGTATTCTTTAGTCATTAGAGGTACACCTATGATGGTTCAAGCCATGCTGTTTAAATATGGTTCTCAAATGATTGGTATTAACTGGAATGATATTTTAAAAGGTGTTAATACTTGGAATGGTTGGTTAGTAGCAGGTTTAATTGTTATTACTCTTAATACTGCTGCGTACATGGGTGAAATTGTTATTTCTGGATTAAATGGCGTTGATAAAGGTCAAGTTGAAGGAGCTAAAGCTTTAGGTATGACTGATATGCAAACTTTATTTAATATTACTTTGCCTCAAGCTATTAGAAATTCTATTCCTACTATTGGTAATGAATGGATTGTTAATATTAAAGATTCTTCTGTTTTAAATGTTATTGCAGTTTCTGAATTATATTGGCAAGCTTCTAGTGCTGCTAGTAAGAATTATCAATATATGGCTACATATATTATCATTGCAGTTATTTATTTATTATTAACTTTAGTTGCAACTTTTATTTTAAAATTTATTGCTTTTAAATTAGATGGCAATAAAGTTAAAACAGTATTTTCTAATTTTTTATTTCATTTTAAAAAGGAGAATTAATCATGTCTATATTACAAGTTAATCATTTAGCAAAAACTTTTTCTAATGACACTATAGTTTTAAAAGATATTTCTTTTACAGTAGAAAAAGGTGAATGTTTATCAATTATTGGTAGTTCTGGTTCTGGTAAATCTACTCTTTTAAGATGTCTTAATTTATTAGAAACTCCAACTTCAGGAGAAATTATTTTTAATAATGAAAATATTTTAGATAAAAAAGTAAATAAAAATTTAATTAGATCTAAATTATGTATGGTTTTTCAATCTTTTAATTTATTTAATAATATGGATGTATTATCTAATTGTGTAATTGGTCAAGTTAAAGTTTTAAAAAGAAATAAAAAAGAGGCAACCGAAATTGCTTTAAAAAATTTAGAAAAAGTTGGTATGCTTAATCGTATTCATTTTAAAATTAGAGATATTTCTGGCGGTCAAAAGCAACGTGTTGCGATTGCTAGAGCGTTATGTATGAATCCAGATATTATTCTTTTTGATGAGCCAACTTCTGCTTTAGATCCAGAAATGGTTAATGAAGTTTTAAAAGTAATGAAAGAACTAGCATCTAATCATACTACAATGATTGTAGTGACCCATGAAATGAAATTTGCAAAAGAAGTTTCTAATAAAGTTATTTTTATGGATCAAGGTTTAATTCAAGAAATTGGTACACCTAAATATATTTTTGAAGAAAGTGATAATCCTCGTTTAAAAGCTTTTTTAAATAGAGATTCTCATTCTCCTGTTATTATTAATAATAATGATAACAAATTATTTAATAAAATGATTATTGGTGATTAATGTAATGTTAAAGACATTTCACCAATAATTGTTAATAAACATAAAGTTGTTATACTTAAATAAAATAAAAATAATAATCTTTTTAAGCTTTTTGTTTTTCTTATTTTATATATAGAAAATACAATAGCAATACAATTAATAATTATTCCACTTAAAAAAATATAAAATGAAACAAGGATATTATTTTCTGTAAGATATAAAAAGAAGCTAATAAAATTTGAAAATATATTAAAAAGAATTGTACTTACACAAAAAGCAAATTGTAATGGTTTAAATTTTATTCTATCACTATCTAACTTATAACAGCCTTTTAATAATTCATCACAAGTAATATTATAATATTTAGCTATTTTAGGAATATAAAATGTATCTGGGATTGAAACACCATTTTCCCATTTAGATACAGTTTTATTTGATACACCTAAATATTGACCTAATTCATTTTGAGTATTTCCCATTTCTAGTCTTAACTCAACTAAAAAATCTGAAATTTCGTTTTTCATTATTTTTCCTCCTTACTTAATATTAATTATAATTTATTTTTTTATAATTGATATTTTGTAATTAGAAAAAATATATATTAAATAAAACATTAACAATAAAATAATTAACTCATGGTTTTGAAAGTGAAAAGATGCAAAATGTTTTTTCTCTTTAATTTTTTCCTCTCCATAATAATTTAAACATTTCACATCTTTCATTTTTCTTACTTCCATTTGTATGTTTTGAATTAAATCTCTATTAATTTATAAAGTCATGATTTTTTGGGGGTATGTACATTGGAATGACTTTTTTAAATTTGTTTGAGATTTAAATCATAGCCTTATAATAGATGAAAGCGATTAAAAAGAAAAGCAAGTAAATGTCTCGAGTTTAGAGAATGATGTCTCCAAATCGTAGAATTATTAAAATTTTATATACGTTTTGGATTGTTTTTCTGATATAAATTTTTAAATTTTTTTATTAAATTATTTTATTTTAGTATCAATATATATTTTTAATAAATTAATTAGTTTATTTTCATCATATTTTTTTAATTTAAATCCTAATTTTTCTAATTTAGAAGCATCTATTCCATATCTTTTATCATGAATAATTCGATCATTAGTAAATTGAATTAATGAATTATCTTTATTTAAAATATTTAATATTATTTTTGTAATTGATAAATTATCAATTTCTATTCCACTAGATATATTATATATTTCTCCATTTATTCCATTATGAAGTATATAATCTATCGCGTTATTATTATCATCTACACTTATCCATTCTCTTTTATTTAAACCATTTCCATATAAATAAATTGGTTTATTATCTAAAGCATTTTTTATAATAAGTGGGATTAATTTTTCATCATTTTGATATTTATAAGACCTTATATTTTTCAAATATTTCCAAGTACTCCTGCTCAACATCCTTGAATGCTCTCACCGTATAATCAGGTACCATACACGTCTCCGGCTTGTCTCCTTCTGAGTCTTCACCCAGTAAATATTTCATATCATACCACAATACCGCATCATCAATCTCTTTGATCAGCTTCTCTTCCTGCTTATCAAGCGGTGAACCCAGGAACTTGGTATATAAAACATCAAGCAAATGATTCTCCTGCTCTTTATATACTGTCATAAATTGCTTCAACGGACGCGGCACATCTGACATATAACACTCACTTGCATCATGCAAAAGTGCACCCTCGATCACACGATTGCTGTATCCTCTGGCTGCAGCTTCTTTCGCGCACAGAATGCAATGTTCTCCCACCGACCAGAACGTACTGACTTGACCGTTTCCTCGACAAATCATCGGAAGTGCATGGGCGATATCTACAATATTGATTAGTTCCGGATCCGGGTTTATCGGATCAAAATGATTTCCTGTGTATGTTGTGATGTAACTCATAATTTTCTCCTGCTTTCTCTTTGATATTATGTCTCATTTATAACTTCTTGGATATCCCTATATGGCACACTTGTAAAAATATCTCTAAGTTCATCTGCCATATCCAATGCCATCGCAATCTTCGTCAAGGAAAGTAATGAAATCATTCCTGTCGTCTCAAACCTTTTAATCGAGCCATAACTCACACCACTCATAGATGCTAATTTTTCCTGTGAAATTGAACGTCTCTTTCTAATATTACGCACTCTTTGCGCAAGCTTTTGATCAAGTTCTTCTGCTGTTTCCCATACTAACTGTTGCATTCACCCACCTCGCTCTACGGATAATATTTTATCTATTCCAAACCATTTTATGCATTTTTAGATAATATTTTATCTATTCAAATCATATCACTTTTATCTTTTAATATCAACCAGGCTCTTGCAAAACATCTCCAAAACCTCTAAAATTATTGTATCTGCCAAAACATTTAATTAGGGGAGAATATTTATGAGTATATACGCAATTTACTTCAGTCCAACCGGTGGAACTGAAAAAATAGTTACATTTATAGCTGAACAATTTGGCGAATATCAGAGCATTGATCTATGCGAAAAGAATTCTGATCTAACAAATAATTTTTCCGAAGAAGATCTCTGTATCATCGGAGTTCCTTCTTTCGGTGGACGTGTTCCTGCCATTGCATTAGAGAGAATCAAAGCCCTGAGCGGAAATAATGCAACTGCGATTCTAATCACCGTTTACGGAAACCGTGCTTATGAAGATACATTGATCGAACTTGAAGATACTCTGATTGAAAAGAACTTCACTTGCCAGGCAGCTATTGCGGCTATCGCAGAACATTCCATCATGCATCAGTTTGCAACTGGAAGACCTGATCAGAATGATCTTACAGGACTCGCTTCCTT
>URVS01000092.1 GCA_900551385.1 uncultured Mollicutes bacterium
CACACTATTTTATTTTGCATCGACCCTACAAAACCCTAAAAATTTTTATAGAGCCACAATATCTTTGATCTTATAATTAATAAATTTATATTAACAAATTTATTCTAGTAAACAACTTATCAAATAATATAATATTTTTATTATAAATGATATTCCATTGGATAAGTTAAATATGTAATTGGATCTAATTCATCAAGAGTTACAACTCCAGCAGGAGCGTTTAATAAACTAGGGATTCTATTAACAATAGTTGCACATGTATGTTCAACTGTAGCAGGTTTTACTACATGGAATTCAACATTTGGTTCACCTTCAATGGTCCAATCACACATATCTCCATCATCTGGTCCATAAACTTTACCAATACATTGTGTTTCAATAATTGGTCCTTGGAATGTTTCAGTTGTAACAACTGCTGCCATACCAATACATTCACCTTTAGTTAAAGTTCTACCCATTGTTGATGAATAAATATCTCCATCATGGAAATATGGAACACATTTTTGAGTTTGTGATTTAATTGTCCAACCCATTTTATGAGCAAGTGCTTCATTAGAATTCCAAACATAAGATGGTTCAATTTCTTCTGGATGTGCAATTTGTTTTTCAAATTCATCAGCGCTTAAACCTACACCATGTGCTTTAGCTAAAGCTAAACCATATTCTTCAACATTATATGAAACTGCTCCAGAAATCTTCTTAATTGTATTACATGATCCTGCTACCATACCAACCATATTAACCCAGAATGTATCTTCCATACCAGATCCAACAAATGTACAACCATTCGTTTTAGCAAGAACATCTAATTTATTCATTCTTACTGGATCAGTAGTCCAAGCATAAGTAGCTTCTTCACATGTTGAAATAACATTGATTCCTCTAGATAAACATTTTACATAATGATCATAACAATCACTTACTAAACTAAATAATGTAACAATTGCTACATCTGCATCACAACTATCTAATACTGCATCAGCATCATTAGAAATAAGAACACCTGTTTTAACACCTAAAGAAGCAAAATCACCAACATCCATTCCTACAATATTAGGATTAACATCAATTGCTCCTACAATTTCTGCACCATGTTCATAAAGATAACGTAAGATATATTTAGCCATTTTACCACAGCCATATTGAACAACTTTAATTTTTTTCATTTTTGTATTTCCTCCTTTGTTCTAACTATATTTTAAAGTCTAAAGTTAGATTAGAGTCAATAATTAAATTGATATTTTTTTATCGAAATGATAATGGCACTTGTAATCTTAAATACATCGATCTTTTTTGATTAGAAAAAACATTGAATTCTGTAATAACTTCACATATATAATCTCCACATATTTTATAATTATTTTTATTACAAAAATCTAATAATTTTTTACCATATTCTACTTCATCATCAAAATTATCTAAATATATACAAGCATACATTCCACTTTCAATTTTTTTTACATTTTCTAAAGAAGGAAAATCATCATCAACAAAAACAAATACTTCATTAGAAAGAAATTTATTATCAATAAAATCATCCTTTTTAATATTAGATCCAGCATTATAATAATATACTTGTGGTAAATTATTATTAATCATATCATTTTTTAAATCATTTAAGACTTTTTCATAAACACTAATATCATATTCATAAAAGTTTATGTTAGTTTTAATTGAATATATTTTTCTATGGGGAATATATTCAATAGTTATCATTCCTTTAGTAGGTGATTTTCTAAATCTTTCGATACTAGAAATAGTCCTACTAATCGCGTTTAAAGATAAATTTAATTCACTAATTTGATCTTTAATCTGTTTTTTCTTTTTAATTAAAGTTGATTCAATTAATTCTAAATCATTACTATTTAAAATATCTTTAATTTCATTTAAAGACATATTTAATTCTTTCATATATTGAATCATATCTAATCTAGCAGTTTGATTAATTGAATAATAACGATAATTACTTTCTTTATCAACATATATAGGTTTTAAAATACCTAATTCATCATATAATCTTAAAGTGGGTACAGAAACTCTATTAATCTTTGAAAAATCACCTATTTTAATTAATTTATCCATTTTTAACCCTCTTAAAACTCTCATGTATATGAGACTTTTTTATTATATTAACATATAAATAACTTAATCTAAAATAAATTTAATATCTTCTTTTGAAATAGATGTTATAGATTTATCATCTTTAGAAATTAATGAATCAATTAAATCTTTCTTTTTTTCTTGTAATTCAATAATTTTTTCTTCAATGGTATTCACACATTAATTTTATAACTTCGACATTATTTTTTTGTCCAATTCTATACGCTCTATCGGTAGCTTGATTTTCTACTGCTGAATTCCACCATATATCTAAATGAATAACAGTATCTGCACCAACTAAATTTAAACCACTTCCACCAGCTTTAATAGAAATTAAAAATATTTGTATATTCTTATCATTATTAAATCTATCACATAAACCTACTCTTTCTTCAGCTTTAGTAGATCCAGTTAACATTAAATAATTAATATTTTTTTGTTTTAAATCTTCTTCAATCAATTTTAAAGCTTCTACAAATTGAGAGAAAACTAATATTTTTCTTCCTTGAGGTAAATAATCATCTAGAATTTGATTTAATAAATTAATTTTTGCACTATCGCCTTGATAATTTTTATCAACCAAACGAGGTTCTACACATATTTGTCTTAATCTAGTTAAATATGGTAACATATCAAATCCATTAGCCCCTCTTTCTAAAGCATCTTTAGCAACTTTACAATAAGCATCATATATTTTTTGTTGAGAAGAAGATAATTCAGTAGAAATTAATCTTTCAAATTTATCAGGTAATTCTTTTAACATTTCTTTTTTTGTTCTTCTTAAAATGAATAAAGCAATTTTCTTATAAATAATATCTTTATATGATTCATCATTTTCAAATCGAGACTTAAATTCTTTTAAATCTTCAAAATAACCTGGCATTAAAAAATCAAAAATAGACCATAATTCTAAAATATTATTTTCTATTGGAGTTCCAGTTAAAACAAACCTATATTTAGATTTAATTAATTTAGTAGAAATACTTTTTTTAGCAGTAACAGTTTTAATAGCTTGAGCTTCATCTAAAAATAAATATCTAAAATTAACATCATTATATAAATCAATATCATTTCTTAATGAATCATAAGAAGTTATATATAAACATCTTTTAGCAGGATTTATATTTTTAATAATGTCTTTTCTTGTTTCTCCATTTCCATATATTTTAATATATTCAGTATGATTAACAAATTTATTAATTTCATTAATCCAATTAAATATTAAACCTTTAGGGCAAACTATTAAACTAGGTTCTTCTATTTTATCTAAATCATAAAATGCTAGAATTTCAAAAGTTTTTCCTAAGCCCATATCATCAGCTAAAATACCAGAAAAATTATATTTTTTTA
The DNA here is from genome assembly GCA_900551385.1 of uncultured Mollicutes bacterium. Taxonomy (GTDB): domain Bacteria; phylum Bacillota_I; class Bacilli_A; order RFN20; family CAG-449; genus CAG-449. The sequence continues at coordinate 3,451 of URVS01000092.1, forward strand.
ATTCACATAACCAATTAACTGCTTCTTTTTGATATTGTTTTAATTCATATTTATATTGAGGAAAATCAATTTTCTTTTCTTTAAAAGAAGTTATAGAATTAATCACTTCTTCCATATATTGATCAAGTGGATAATTGCTATCAACATTAACTAATTTAAAACGATTATAAATAGGCATTTTTTTAGTTTCTTTTAATTTAGATGTATCTAAATGTAAATCATTAGTTATTTCATAAAACTCTTTAGCCTCATTATTATCAAGTTTTAAAATTGTATCATCTTTTAATTTAATAAAAGATTTTTTTCTTTTTATTGCTTTAAATATCTTTTCTAATTCTTCATCAGAATAAATAGAATCTTCTAAAAATACTTCCATTAAATTATTGTTATAACTAATATGATATTTTTGTCTTTCAAAAGAAGATATCTTTTTATTTTTAATATTATCAGATAAATAAACATTCGCTAATTTATTTAACAAAGATAAATCGCAAGTAAAAAAATTATAGATTTTATCTTCTTCAATAATTTTATTATTAACAAAACCTAGTTTTTCTAAAAAATCTTCAATAATAGGTACATTTAAAGGATTACCAGTTATTTTTTTATCAACAACTATTTCATTATCTTCATAATCAAAATATAAATCGATATTATTTTTATTATAATTTTTAATTTCATCTTGTGTTTGTAAAATAATATCTTCTTTAAAAAAAGGATAAACTCTAGTAAAAAAAGAATTTAAAAGGTTATTAGCTTTCTTTAAATTAACTCCATTATATTTATTAAATAAATTAAATAAATTAACATTTATTACTTTAAATTTATGAAATAAATTATTTTCAAAATAAATACCAAATGTATCAAAAATAAGATAATTTTCACCAATATCAGGTTCTAATATCATCTGATAATCTTCATTAATTTTATATGTAACGTTTATATCATTACCTAAATAATATTTTTTATAATTAAAAATAATATAATCATTAAATGAAAGATATTCTTTCATAATAGATTCATTAATAACAAATTGATGATAATAATCAAAACTAATTTTATTTAATATATCAAACATCTTTTTTCCATGATTATTAAAATTATTAATATCGCATAAAAAACTAGTCTTTTTACTAAATGAAATTAATTCTTTATCTATAAAGCCATCAACAAAATCACTTAATTTTCTTATTAAATAATCTTTTTCATTAGCAATTAATTTAACTTCAAAATTATTTTCTTTATTAAAATAAAAAGCTAAATCACAATTAGTAGCAGATTGCATTGAATTAGATATATACATCAAATTATTATGTCCAATTTCTAATGTGTCATCTTCAAAACTAGATGTTAATTCTTCAAAATCTTTTTGTTCTATTTCTAAATTCTTTTTATATAATAAATCATTTAAAGTATTATTATTTTTTAAAACATAATCAAATAGCCTAGAAAAGAAATTATTTTTATAACTAACAACTTCATTAATATATTTTAAATTTTTATCAAATGATAAAGTGTAAAAAACATCTTTTTTATTAAATCCAATTTTTAAATCAACATCATATTCATGATAATCTTCTTTATAAGAATCTATTTCAAAATTAAAAAATAATAAATCTTTAGTTTCATTAAAATCTAAATATTCACCATATTTATTATCATATTTTTTAATATAGCTTTTTTGAGTAGTTTTAGACTTAATAAAACAAATAAAAAATGGAATAACATATTTACCTAAATTTGTTTGATATAAAATATCAATTAATGTTTGAAAAACAATTTTTCTATGTTCCTTTAATAAATTTACACAGATTGATTTTATTAATTCTTTTTCATCAATAGAAGAATAATCTACATTATTTAATATTTTTACTGCATCATTTTCATCCATTTGATCAATAAAATGTATTTTATCAACAAATGATAATGTTTCAATAAATTTAGAAAAATAACTTGGATATGCTTTAGCTACTTTTATTAAATTTTCTTTAGGCATTTTTTTAATTAAAATATCTACTATAGATCTAATATTAGCAATATAATTATTACAAATTAAAGAAGTTATTTTATCCCATAAATCATTTGAATTAAGAATTATTTCTTTTAATAAATCTAAATTAAAATAATATCTAAAATAAACATAATCACTAAAGAAATCTAATAATTGTTCATAATTTTTATTATAATAATCATAAATAAAACTATAAAATTCATCATCTAAAAAATATGTATTAATTACATTATTTAAAAATCGATAAAATAAAGAATTATTTTGTTTATTATTTAGATAATTTAATACTATTTGTTTATTTTCTTTTTTGCATAAAATTAATTTAGCAAATAATTCATTATTTATACTTGGTGAAGATATTTGACAAATATCATCTAATAAATCATCATTTAATATATCTACAACTTTTTCTTTAAAAGATTTAATTCTACTAAAAGGAAATTTAAAAATATCTACTTTATTTTTAACTGTAATTGAATTTAAATATATATTTAATTCATTATTTATTTCTTTTCCACCATAACAATCATAATTAATTAAAGTATCATCATTTAAAAGCATATTAGCTTTTTTTAATAAAGCATAACAATGTTTACAATTAAGATCGGGAGAGCGTCGTGTAGGGAAAGAGTGTAGATCTCGGTGGTCGCC
>URVS01000093.1 GCA_900551385.1 uncultured Mollicutes bacterium
ATGTTCTGAAGTAAATGTATATACTGTTGTATTTGGAGTTGATTCACCTTTTGCATTATCAACTGTAAATTTTGAACCAGTTTTCACATTCATATTTACATAAACACCTAAACCATTTTCAATAGTTACTTTAGTTGTAAATACATAATATACTTTGCCATCATCAGTATGATCAATACCTGCTAAATTATCATCAAAAGTTGTTTTGCTTGCTTCAGTATAAATTGCTTTTGTGTTTGCATTTTCAGCAAATTTTAATGTAATACCTTTTGCTTCTACACATGTTGCATCATTATAAGTATGTGATCCAATTTGGTTAGCATGTCCTTCTTTTGTTTGATCAAAATTGACTGTAAAACTATCTGCAACAGCAATCTTACCAGCTCTAACTAATTGAGCAACTTCTTTGTTAGCATTTTGATTTGCTTTGACACTATTTGCATCACCAAAATACCACATTGAAAATCCAGAACCGATAACTGCTACTGCTGCTAATGCAGGAATTATTGTACCTATTATAAACTTCTTTCTCATATAAAAATCTCCTTTTGCATATTCAATTTTCCCATAAGCGGTAAATATTAAAATACATATTTTTTTATATATGTCAAAAAAAAAAAAAAAAAAAGAAATTTTTAGAATTATTCTAATTAAATTAAAAATTTTATATAAAAATTTAATAAAAATATATTAAATTGTTACTTTTTCAGTGATTGCATTATACTTATGACATTCATAACAATTTATTTATAATAAATATTTATTTAATATTTATATAAAAATTATAACTCAATATGTAATTTTTTTCTTATTTTTATGTATAATTAGTGATTTATTTTTATATAAAAATCTATTATATATAATTTTGTAAACAATTAACAATATAAAAAATACTTATAGTTATATTAATTAAAACACTATAAGTATTCAAAGCTATTTAAGGTAAGATTTTACTTGTTCAATATTTGATTTAAAATCAAGCAATTTATTTTTTATATTTTGTGATTCTTTATCTATATTTATTTCCTTTTTATTATCCAATTTTCTTATATAATCTATTAAATTATTTTTTTCTTTAATAAGGTTATCAAAATCGCCTAATTTTGTTTTATCTTTTAAATCGATAAATGTTGTTTCAAATCCAGAAAGAATAATAATAGTTTTGTTACCAATATCTTTAAATTTATTTCTATTCATTTCTTTATCATTAATTAATGACTCATATTTTTTAGCTTCTAAAGATAATTTGTTAGAAATAATTTCTATTTTTTTTCTATTAGTTTTACGATGAGTTAATAAAAAAATTGTAATAATTAGTGTAACAATTAAAGCACTATACCAAAATATAATTTCTTGAAGAGAATATGTTGGTGGTTGAGTAGTATTTTCTACACTTGATAATATTATAAACATAATTATTTATCTCCTTTTTCAATTTTTGCTCTTTTTGGTTTTGGAAAGTCTTTAATATGTATATCAAATTGATCATAATCAATGGATATGTTTTCTTTTTCGAGTGCAATTAATATTTGTTCATTCAAATCAAATAATGTATCCCAATAAACATCCGTTGGACACCATGCTTTTAAAGTAAATTCTAAATTCGAATCTCCATATTTAGTTAATCTACAACTAGGAGTAGGATTTTTTAAAATTGATTTATGAGCTTTAGCTACTAATAAAATTGTATTTTTTACATGTTCAATTTCTGTATCATATCCAACAGGGACAACAATATCAATTCTTCTAGTAGGTAATCTAGAATAGTTAATAATATTAGAAGCAGTAGCAGCAGAATTAGGAACATTAATTGCTTGGCCAAGTGGCGTAATTAAATTAATACTAAACATAGAAATGGACGATACAGTTCCTTCAACACCATTAACCCAAATATAATCACCCTCAACAAATGGTTTTGCTACTATAATAATAACACCATTTGCTAAAGAAGATATTGTACCTTGTAACGCTAAAGAAACACCTAAAGAAAACACTGAAGCTATGGTTACAACAGAATCAGGTGAAACACCAAATAAAGTTAAAACATAAACCACAAGTACTACCATTAAAACAATATTTAATAACGAAATAAGAAAATTTGCTAATGTTTTTTCACTTAATTTAGTTTTGCTAACAGAAATTTTAAGTAATTTAATAACTAATTTAATCGCCATATACCCTAGCAAAATTAAAGTGACACTTTTGGCTAATGTAACTCCATCGGTTGTAAAATAATTATTTAATTTTTCAATAAATTCATTCATTTTTTTACCTCTTATTTCAAAAATTATTATAACAATATTATACGTTTTTTTAAATAGATATAATAACTGAAAAACAATAATATAAAAAATTCGACTTTTTTATTATCATATTAAAAAAAAGTGATAAAATAATCATGCATAAAAAGGAGATTAATTAAAATGATTAAAATAGATATTATATCTGGCTTTTTAGGAGCTGGTAAAACTACATTAATAAAAAAATTATTTCAAAATGGATTTAATGGTGAAAAAGTAGTACTTATTGAAAATGAATTTGGCGATATAAGCATCGATAGTGGATTTTTAAAAGATTCGGGTGTAAAAATTAAAGAAATTAACGCTGGTTGTATTTGTTGTTCTCTAGTAGGTGATTTTGAAACAGCAATTAAAGATTTAGTTAATCAATTTCATCCAGATAGAATTATTATTGAACCATCTGGTGTTGGCAAATTATCTGATATAATTAACGCTGTAGAAAAAGTAAAATTAAGTGAATTAAAATTAAATATCTTAGCAACTGTTGTTGATGGTAAAAAAGCTAAAATGTATTTAAAGAATTTTGGTGAATTCTTCTTAAATCAAATTGAAGCAGCAAATACAGTTATCATTTCTAAAGCAGAAAATTTATCAGAAGAACAAATTGATGAATTAATCAATATTATTAAAGAACACAACGAACATGCAAATATTATTACAACAAGTATTTCTATGTTATCAAGTGAAACATTATTAAAAACTCTTGAAGCACATAGAGGCACTGAAGAAATTATAAAACAAGCTGAACAGGATCACGATTGTTGCTGTCATCACCATGATGAAGACGAAGAAAAACATGAACATCATCACCACGAACATGATGAAGATGGCCACGAATGTTGTTGCCACCACCATGATGAGGATGAAGAACATGAACATCATCACCACGAACATGATGAAGACGACGAACATGAATGTTGCTGTCACCACCATGAACATGATGACCACGAATGTTGCTGTCACCACCATGATGAAGAAGGTCACCATCATCACCATGATGCTGATGAAGTATTTACTTCTTGGGGCATTGAAACTGCTAAATCAGTATCAAAAGAAGAATTATCTAATTTCTTAGATAGTTTAAATGATGAATCTTTAGGTTTAATTGTACGTTGTAAAGGCATATTAAAAGCTAAAGATAATGAAAAATGGTATTATTTTGATTATGTTTCAGGTGAAGTTGAAATTAGATTAGGTGAACCTGATTATACTGGTAGAATTGTTGTTATTGGTTCAAAAATTAATGAAGAAAAAATTTCTTCAATGTTTAAAAATATTTAATTATGAAAAAAGTTCCTGTATTTTTAATTGACGGCTTTCTAGAAGCTGGTAAAACTCAATTTATTTTATCAACATTTCGTCGAGACGAATTTTATAAAAGAGGAAAAACTTTACTTTTAGTTTGTGAAGAAGGTGAAGTTGAATATACTAAAGAAGAACTTGATACATATAATGTCGAAGTTGAATATTTAAATGAAAATCAAATAAATTCTGAAGAATTAACTAAAATTTATTCTAAACATAAAGCATTAAGGATTGTTATGGAAATGAATATGATGTGGGATTTAGATAAAATGGTCTTTCCAGATTTCTTTGAAGTAACTCAAATCATTACTTTAATTGATGGCACTACATTTCCTACTTATTTTATAAATATGAGACAAAAATTTATAGATGCAATAAAAATGTCAGATGTTGTTGCGTTTACTAAACTTGCTTCAAGAGAACCACTTCAACAATTCCAAACAGCTTTAAAAATAGCTAATTCACAATGTTTATTTTGTTTAATTGATGAAGAATGTAAATCAACTCAAGAAGCATTTGATACACCTTTACCTTATGATTTAAAGAAAGATTCATTTACTTTAACTGATGATGAATTTGGTATTTTCTACATAGATACGTTTGATCATAGAGAAGCATATAAAGATAAAATAGTTACTTTTAATGCTTGGGTAGTCAAATCTAATAAATTAAAGAAAAATGAATTTATCGCGGGAAGAAAAGTTTTAACTTGCTGCGCTAATGATATTCAATTATATGGATTTTTAGTAAAAGATTCTCTTGGCATGGATTTAAAAGACGATTCATGGGTAAATATTACTGCTAAAATTGAAATTGAATATAATAATGATTATGATGAAGAAGAAATAGTTCTTTATCCAATAAAACTTGAAGTAATTGAACCAATAAAAAATCAAATTTTAGATTTAAGATAATTTATTTTTAAAAAGAAGTTTGTGATTATAAGCTTCTTTTTTTATAAAAAAAACTCTATAAGTATTTATCACTTATAGAGCCAATTATTAATCGAATTAATTCATCATTAAATTTTAATAATTATACAATCTTTTATGTATGTTAAGAATTTTAGCAATAAATTGTATTTAAATTTTATCTATATTTAACAAATTAATACACTTGCAACAGCATATTCTCCATCATGACTGATTGATATTTTTATTTCTTCATGATCATCTACATAAGGTTCACCATTTTCTTTATTTAAGATAGAATAAGATAAATAATGTTCATCTTTATTTGCTTTGAAGATAGCTTCTTTACTAGCCCATCTTGAAGCTAAATATTGAGTTTTCTTTTCTTCTATTAAATTGTTATAAACTAATAATTCTTTTTCTGTTAAAACTCTCTTTATAAAATGAATATCTTTATTTTCAAAACGAGATATTTTTACTATATCGATTCCAACATTCATTATTTTTTACCATTCAACCTTACTCTAATAGAATTAATAACACAAATTAACATAACACCAACATCTGCAAAGACTGCCACAATAAGAGGTAACCCAACCAATCCTAAAATCATGAATAAAACTTTCATCACGATAGAGAAAACAATATTTTCAATAACAATTTTTTTAGTTTTCTTTGCAATTTTAATTGTATCAGGAATTTCATCGAAATTATCAGTAACTAACACTACATCACTTGCTTCAACAGCTGCATCAGAACCAAGTTTCCCCATAGAGAACGCTACATCAGATAAAACCATAACAGGAGCATCATTAATACCATCACCAACAAAAGCTAATTTGCTTCCCTGTCTCTTTTTACTGTCCAAAAGCTCAACCTTTTCCACTTTTTGATCAGGAAACAGTTGTGCATAATATTCATCCAACTGCAATTCTTCCGCAACAGCCTTTCCGATTTTTTCATCATCACCAGTAAGCATGACTGTTTTTTCCACACCGATATGTTTCAAATCAGAAATTGCTTTTTTGCTGTCCGGCTTTACTTCATCTGTTATCAGAATGCATCCGGCATATTGACCATCTACTGCTACATAAACCTTTGTACCAACTTTTTCACAGGCTGTGTACTCCACATGCTCTGAATCCATAAGTTTCGTATTGCCGGCATAAACTTTCTTCTTTCCTGCCATGGCACTGATTCCATATCCGGAAATTTCCTTGTAATCAGAGATAACTGATTGGTCAATTTCTTTTCCATAAGCAGAGAGAATGGATTTTGCAATAGGATGGTTAGAAAAGCTCTCTGCCTGGACCGCATACTCCAGAACCTGTTCTTTTGAAAATCCATTTGCAGGCAGAATATCAGTCACATTGAAAACACCCTTTGTAAGTGTTCCAGTTTTATCGAACACAATAATGCTGACATTATTAAGCGCCTCTAAATAATTACTTCCTTTTACAAGAACACCTCGTTTAGATGCCGCACCAATACCTCCGAAGAAAGTCAGCGGGATTGAAATGACCAATGCACATGGGCAAGATACCACAAGGAAAACAAATCCTCTGCGAATCCACTCTGTCCAGCCTCCGC
>URVS01000094.1 GCA_900551385.1 uncultured Mollicutes bacterium
ATATGTTTTTTTATTGTTTATTTCTTCTTCAATTAGATATCCTTGAATAATTAGGTTATTAAGTATTGATTTTCTAAAAAAAGTTGAATTAGAAATATTTAAATAATCTGTAATTTCTTTTACATTTTTCTTTTCATTATAACAAAAAGCAAGAATTGAAATATCATATTTTCCACTATTAGAAATAGGCTTTAAAATATTTATTGATTCTTCATCCATTTGTACACCATCTTCATAAGTTAAATCAGGTAAAACAATAGAAAATTGATTGTTTTTTGAGAAAATGAATGGTTTATGTTTATCTTCAACATCTTTATAATCTTCTAATATTTTTTCAAACCCAGTTCCTTTTGCTTCCATAACTTTGCATAATATAAAAATGTTACAAATTAACTCATTTCTTCTACGTGAAATAAATGAATCTAATTTATATGTTTTTTTAATCTCTTCTGATTCATAAAAATCTCCAGGAGAAGAAATAACTAATCTATTTTTAAATAAATCTACATAAATGGCAGTGCCTTTTAAAAAATAATCTCTATGAGCTAAAGAATTTATTATAGCTTCAAAGACACTTCTTTGTGGAAAAGAATCAATATCTATTCTTTTGGTATCTTCTTTTATAAATCCATGATTCATTTTTTGATTAATAAATTCCCACATATATTTGTAACAATAAATTAAATTTCCTTTAAAAGAATTACTAGCAATTATTTGATTATCACCACGAGTTAACCCTTTATATAAAGAACATACAATAGTAGTATCTTCACCAGTATAATCATCTAAAAAAAGAGTTGAACCTTTAAATAAAAATTTATCTTTATTGAAAAAGTTAATAGAGGCTAATTCTTTTTCTTTTAAATCCATATTTGTATTTTCTTTATAAAAAGAAAAAAGAGTTTTAAAGTTATTAATATCATATTTTTGATCAGTAATTTGAGTGTCATATTTTGGTGTATTCCCTTTTAAACTCATAGAAATAATTTCTTCTGTTGTTGCAGGAGCAGTATAACCATCTTTTCTTACGTATATCATAGGCATACCTTGATATTTTAAAATAATAGGTTTTATATTTGATTCCAATACATTTATTTGCATTATGTATCTTTTTTTATCGTTTACAATATAAGGTAATAAATCAATATTTATTGTAGGTATTGTTTCAAAATGAGCCTTAATTTGATTGTAAAAATATATTTTTTCTTTATCTATTTCTTCAATATCAAAACCTATTAATTTATTTGTTTTATTTTCTACACCTAAAAATAAAATTCCTCCTTTAGAATTAGCAAATCCTCCGATAGTCTTTAGCCAACCTAAAATATTGTCTCTATCTAAACGTGATTTACATTCATAAATAGAATTTTCTGTATCATAATCATTAAAAATATCATTTAGTTTCATAAATATCACCTTAATTCAATATTACTTCAAGCAAACTTCAAAGTCAACTTCAAAAGAGCTTCAAAGGAATATTGAAGTAACTTCAACGCTTTAAAATAGTGCTTATTATTAATATTTACTAAAAATTTAACTAAAAATTATTATTTTAAATAATAAATAAAACTATATTTCTTTAAAAAACAAAAAAATTCTTATAGAATAAAATAGAGGTAAAAAAAATGGAAGAAAAATTAACAGATCAAGAAATTGTTAGAAGACAAAAAGTAGAAAAATTAAAAGAATTAGGAATTGACCCTTTTGGACAAGCATATTCAAGAACAACCTGGTCACAAGATATTAAAGATAAAGTTAAAGGTTTATCACATGAAGAAGTAGAAGCTTTAAATTTAGAAGTATCTGTAGCAGGTAGAATCATGTTCATTAGAAAAATGGGTAAAGCAAGTTTCTTTTCTATCCAAGATATTAAAGGAAAAATTCAAATATACATTTCTTTAAATGATGTTGGTGAACAAACTTATGCTTTATTTAAGATGGCTGATGTTGGTGATATTGTTGGAGTTAAAGGAAAAGTTATGTTAACTCAAACAGGTGAACCTACTATTAAATGTTTTGAATATACTCATTTAACTAAAGCATTAAGACCATTACCAGAAAAATTCCATGGCTTAACAGATAAAGAAGAAAGATATCGTAGAAGATATGTTGATTTAATCATGAATGAAGAAGCAAAAAGAGTAGCTATAGCTAGACCAAAAATCATTCGTGCTGTTCAAGAATATTGTGATTCATTAGGCTTTATTGAAGTTGAAACACCTGTACTTTCACCAATTCAAGGTGGCGCAAGTGCTAGACCATTTATTACTCATCACAATGCTTTAGATAGAGATTTCTATTTAAGAATTGCTACTGAATTACCATTAAAAAGATTAATTGTTGGTGGTTTAGAAAAAGTTTATGAAATTGGTAGATTATTTAGAAACGAAGGAATGGATTTAACTCATAACCCTGAATTCACTACTATTGAATTATATGAAGCTTATGGTGATTTATCTTCAATGATGAAAATAACAGAAGGAATAATCCGTTTTGCTGCTAAAAAATTAGGCGATAAAACAGAATTTATGGATATTTTTAATCCTGAAGGAGAAAAAATAGATATTTCTAAACCATTTAGAGTAGTAACAATGTGCGATATGATTAAAGAATATGTTGGTATTGATTTTAAAAATAATCATTATACATTAGATGAAGCTAAAGAATTAGCGGCTAAACACAACATTAAAGTTGAAAAACATTTTACAGTAGGACATATTATTGATGCTTTCTTTGAAACATATTGTGAAGATAAATTAATTCAACCTACTTTCTTATGTGGACACCCAGTTGAAATATCACCATTAACTAAAATTGATCCTGAAGATCCAAGATTTGTTCAAAGATTTGAATTATATATTGGTGGACATGAATTCGCTAACGCATATACAGAATTAAATGATCCTATTGAACAAAAAAATAGATTCTTAGAACAATTAAAAGAAAAAGATGCTGGTAATGATGAAGCAAATGATATGGATACAGATTTCGTAGAAGCTCTTGAATATGGTATGCCACCATGTGGAGGAGTTGGAATTGGAATTGATAGATTAGTAATGTTCTTAACTGAACAAACATCAATTAGAGAAGTCTTACTTTTCCCACATATGAAAAACAAATAATTTTCGACAAAATTCGACAAAAATATATGTAAATGGTTCAAATTTGAACCAAAATTAAGAAAAAATTGTTAAAATTAAAAGAAAAAAATCAAAAAATGATGAAATAAGATATATATTAATTCATTATATAAATGATATCTTTGAGATAGACAACGTTGCTCTGGAGGGATTACATGGGTATCAAAAAGAAGTTAAAAGAAAAGTTGACCGAAGAAATGGAAAGTAGATTCCACATGGAAGACAAATACGATGAAGTCATAAAAAATGTCAAATTTGCGGATTCGCCAACTGAAGAAGAACCAACAATTAATGCAGATAATAAAATTATTGAAGATGAAGATGATGATTATGAACCATTTGACGCTATTGCGGCAATCAAAAAAAATCATTTCATTTTTGGAAAACTTCCATTTGTATGTGCCTGCTTAACTGTTGTGGTTGCTGTTGCAATCGTTTCTATGACTTTAGTTGCTGTAGGTGGCAAGTTGGCTTATTATGATGATGAAGGTCGTGTAATAGCTAATAGTATTAAGACTGCCAAAAATGATTTGGAAAAAAATTATAATGAAAAAAATACTGCTTTACTATGTTCAAATTATTTAGGTGAAAAAACTGTTATTAATTTATTTTCTAACGAAGAATCTAATTATTATATTCAAATATTTGATTCTGGTAAAACAGAAGAATTTTTAAGATTTATTGTATCAATAAATGATAAATCTCGAGTATTTATTAATAATGTAAATGGTGCTTCTTATATTACACTTCTTAATGATTCATCTTTTCCAGTTGTTAAAGGAGATATCTTATACGGGTCTGTGTACCTTAATAATGTTCTAACAACTAAAATTATATATAATTTTTAGGTTTATTTATTGTAGCGATTATAATTTTTAAATCTTATATTAAATAGTTGATATTTAATGATTAATCTTAAATTTATCGGGGTTGTGGGTTTACTTGCAACTCCGATTTTTTTTGGTGTGTTTAATGAAAACACAACCCCATCTAAAATAATTTTTGAAAGTAAAAATTTACAAAAACTTACTCTTGATAATAAAGCTAACGAATCGCTTACTGATATTTCGACTGAAGATATCAATATTTCGGTGAAGTTTAACTATGATAATTTTGATATTAAGGAGCAAATGAATGTAAGTGGAAATTTTGAAGATTATCGAGATGAGTTTTATGAAAAAAGTAAAAAATATTTTTCTACTAAAAATAATGAATTAATGAAAAAAATTGATACAACAAATATGGAAAATATTTATGTATCAAAATATACTCCTTTTTTTAATTTCACACTAAAAACAAAAGATTTAAGCATGTCTAGTATGTCTCCGGTTGAGACATTGGCAAAAAAAGATTATATTGATGAAATAAATATCAAATATCCTGCTAATCGTACAACAAAAGAAAAACTTTATGGTGTAAAAGATACTTTAGGTATTAATCATATTACTGATGATCTTGGCTACACTGGTAAAGGAGTGAAGGTGGGTGTATTAGATGTAGGTGTTATTGATAAAAATAATGAAGTTTTTGAAGGAAAAAACATCACAATTAAATCAGAATTATTAGGAATAAAAAATGTTCAAGACCATGCTACTGGTATGGGGTCAATTATAGGAGGTAATGAAGGTATTGCTCCTGATTGTAGCTTATATAGTTTACAAGCAATTCTTGGTTTCGAGGAAGAATTTGATTGGTTATTAGACAATAGAGTAGATATTGTTAATGCTAGTATTGGCTCAGGAACTGTAAACGGAAAATATAATTCTGATTCAGCATATTTTGATTATATTATTAGACAATATAAATTGATAGTTTTTGCTGCAGCTGGGAATGAAGGTGGCGATGATGGTAGCGGAAATGCTTATGTGGCTAATCCAGGATTAGGTTATAATGTTTTTACTGTTGGAGATTGTAACAGTTGGTTTAGCCCAACTTGGGAGTCATCTTATGTAACAGTTGAAGGACCTACTAAACCAAATATTACTGCAATTGGAATAGATGTTGATATTCCAGGATTTAGTAGCTCATACACAGGAACATCAATTTCTACTGCTGTTGTTTCTGGTTGCACTGCTTTACTACTTGAAAAATATCCTGAATTAAAAGGTAATCCGGCAGCTGTATATGCTTTACTTGGCGCAAATACAAGTAATGTTGCAAATCATTATGGAAAACATAACGAACCAAGAGTTTATGAAGGAACAGGTTGTATTAATATTGATAGAGCATTTGCAAACGAATATTTATTAAGATATGGACATAGTACTAATAGTGATTATTATATTATGACTCCATGTACTCCTGGTAGTGGTGATGTTTTAAAAGTGTACGGCTTTTGGTTAGCGTATTCTGATGGAACAGTTAAATCTTTAAAGTTTCATGATTATGATATTATTTTAGTGGATATTAATAATGCAACAAAAATGAGAACAAGAGGAGTAAAGAATAATTTTGAATATATTGAGTATCCAGTTTATACTGAAAGTCATTATCAAGCAAAATTTTCTCTTGTTGATTATAATGAAGATTTGGGTTCAGTAGATGATGATTGTGGTTTTGCAATAGGTTTTATTGAACCATAAAAGAGGATATTAATGAGAAAAAATAATAGAATTCGTTATATTTCTAAACCAATAGATATTCCTGATGATTTGAAAAGGCAATTTTATGATTATCTATGTGGAAATATATCGATAGTTAATAGAATTAAAAGTTTTATTAGAAGTTATTTTGATATTGATTAATGTTAAAAAACTTAAAGAAATGCAAATTTAAGCGGCTCTCCAAACTTCCGCGGGGTTAGAGTAGTCAAAAAAGCATAACAACGCGGGG
>URVS01000095.1 GCA_900551385.1 uncultured Mollicutes bacterium
ATAAAATTTATTTATATCAAAAATTGTATTATTTTGAATATAAGATTTCCATCTAATTTTTGTTTCATTATTTGATTCATTATATTCACATGTATAAGATATATTATCATCTATTCCAAAATATGATTCAGTTTTATCACTTGATTGGCAACTTGTAAGTGTAAAAATAAACAAAAAAAACAATATTAATTTTATAATAATATTTCTTTTATTCGATAAAAATTGCATAATCCCTCCAAAATCAACTATATGCAATAATTATAACACATTTTTATTTGTATTTATCATATTTTCTCCACTAACTGCAATAAAAGTGAAGTTACTGGAGCAAATCAATCAATTTCATATTATAATCCAACATATCCAACTTCATTAATTATTTCTTGAGCAACATCTAATTTCATCCAATCAAGAACTTTTTTTACATTTGGATTAGTATTTTTTGAACTATGAACTGCATAAAAATTAGATACAATTGGATATGATTTATTTTTAATATTTTCTTTGCTAGGATAAACACCATTTAAACTAATCATTTTTACTTTACCATTTTTAATTATTCCTTCAACATAAAATCTAAATGAAAAACCTATCGCACTACCAAATCTATTAATAGGTTTTGTAATAGTTTTTTCACCATTCATCAATGATAAAAATGCTGTTTGACTTCCACTACTTTCATTTCTTTGTAAAGGAATAATTTCTTTATTATATCCACCTAATTCAGACCAATTAGTGTATTTTCCACTATAAATTCCTTTGACTTGTTCAATAGTTAAAGAATCAATAGGGTTATTTTTATTTACTAAGAATACAAATGATTCATAACCAATTGGTTCTAAAATAAGTTCAACATCATTTTTAGAAGCATATTCTAATTGTTGACTTGATGGTTTTGCAAGTAAAGCTATATCAATATCACCATCAACAATTTTTTTATAACAACCCTTAGTATTATTCATTTGTAATTTTGATGAAGAAGTAAAATTATCATTAATAAATTCAACATCATTTTTATCATAAATCGCATTAACAAATGAAGAACTAATAGGATATAAAGCAGTAGCAGAATCAATGATTGGTTTTTCACCATCTAATGGTAAATTATCTTTCTTTTTGATTATTTTAGAATTTTCTTCAAAAGGTAAATATTCATCTAATTCAATCGATTTACCACGCATTGTAGGGCTACCACTTGGTAGGACTAAATAAGTAAACAAACCAAAAATGGTTAAATCAATGATAACAAAAGAACTAATTAACGCTAAAAGAGAAAATACTTTAAATTGTTTATTCATTATCCTAACCTCGATATAATTTCTATTATTGAAATATGATTAAAGAAATATATAGTTAAAACTAATAATACAATTATTGATAAAACACCAAATGTTGTTATTAAATATATTAATTTTTTAAAATTCTTTTCCATAAAATAACCTACATAAAACGAATTGGGCCCGCTATAACATTTATAATTATTCCGAAAGTAATTATAGTAACCCAAAAGATAATTCTAATAATCAATCTAACTAATTTAAAATTTTTAGTTTTATCTAAATCATTTAATTTTTTTAATTTTATACTATAAATAATAGCAAATATAAGCCAAATAACACCTAGAACTAATATGATATCAAATATAAAATTTGATAAGCATCTACCAATTATTTGAATCAAAAAGTAAAGTCCAATAAATAAATAATTAATAATATCCATAAACTATCTCCTAACAATAATATACCAAATTATAAATAAAATAATGAGTGTATAATCGTTCCAAAGAATGTATATTTGTTCATTTATTACGTAATTTTTTTATAAATTTAATTAAAAAATAAATTATCCAGCAAATTAAAATAATTGAAATAATGATAATTGATAATACTGGTAAAAATTTAACAGTAGGATCATTTACAAATTTGATTAATGTTTCAAATAATGAAGTCCACATTTTAGCAGTTGCTTCAGAAAAAGAAAAATCATATTTTGACATTAAAACAAATCTTAAAATAGCTAAAGCTAAAACAATAATAGTAATAACTATACTTAATATTAAAGCAAAGTAAAACATACCTTTATTAAAAGATTCTTTTTTTGCTTTTTCAAGATTTAAATATTCATCAATTTTAGCAATAATCTCATTTGAATTATTATCATTTGAATTAATATTTTCAGCAATATTAATATCTTGAGAAATAAGTTTATTAATATCTAAAGAATAAAAATTACATAACAAAATTAAATTTTCAGCATTAGGTATTCTTTCACCAGACTCATAATACGCTAAAGTTCTTCTTGAAATACCAACTTTATCCGCTACAAATTCTTGAGATAAATCTAATTCTTTACGTTTCTTTTTTAATTGTTCTGCAATAGTCATTTTTATTTCCTTAATTGAATTAATTATAACAAAATTAAATTATAATGTTAATATAAAGATTTCTTATCATTTTTTATCTATTCATAAAATTATATATAATAGCAAATTTTAAAGTATCTCTAGATGTTATATAAGAATTATATAATATTATGCTAGACATAGCTAATAATAAAAATAATTCAATATCACTATTAATATTATATATATCTAATCTTGCTAAACAATCTCTATTATTTTCTTTTACAAAAATAACATCCCATAATATAAAACCAAGCATTTCATTTTCATCTAATTTTTTACCATTTAATTTATTAACATAATTTTTATCATAAATTGCTAATCCACTTTCACATGGAATAAGAATAAAATTAGTTTTATTATCTTTCAAACATATATTAAATTCTTTATCTAAAGAAATAGAACACAATTTATTATCATATTTATCTAAAATATACATTTTATTTCTTGACCATAAAGAAAACTTTAATGAATAATTATTATTTTTTTTAAAAGAATATCTTCCATAAGAAGGATAACCTGTAATTTCAATTTTATCTATAAAGAACAACAATTTTAGGGTCTGACAAATCTTGCTCTCTAACAAAACATTCAGCATAATCTCAACTTGATATGAAGCAAAATAATTAGAGAATATTCTAGATACAAATCTAATTCTGACTTTTTTATTTAAATTATCTTTTTCGATTTTTCCATACATTACACTACCTATAGATCTTTCTAGGATTTTAACACGAATAAGTTCTCCTTTTGAATTAATAAATGGCAAAAATCTATATAGATAAATAATTAAAGAAGCAATAAAACAAATTGCAAACAATACATCTATCACTATTAGAGCACAAAAGATTTCATTAATTGCCTCTCTATTAGCATTTGTAGAATCAAAAGATTTTAAATAAAATATCAAACATAAAAAGCAAATGAACATTATTAGTTGAATTGCTAAAGAAATAATCATCCAATAAAAACCATATATTCTTTTAATATTGAATTTTTTCATATTTAGATCCCATATTTATAATTTATATTTCCAACAACCATACGACCACGGTTATTCGTGTTGTTAACATAGTTTGTTCTTATAATGAATCTTATCTTTGTAGCACCAGATTCGAATACATCTACATAATTTGTTAGATTGTCTTTATCAGTTGACATTTCTTTTGGATTAAAAATTCTTTTTGTTTTCCAACCATTATTATAATATTCTAAAGTAATTGAACTCTTTTTAATCAGTGATTCATCATCACTCCAAAGAGCAATATTATAATTAAATTCAACAACTTGATAGTCGAAATCATATTCCAAATAAGCTTGATTGGCATCATTTGATTTGGCAGACATTACTAGATAATTATTTATATATGCGCATCTCAATCTTTTTGTTAATATTGCTTTACCATCATTTCCCATTATATATTCTTCTACAGGATTAAGATTATATTCATCGTTATATCCATATTTTTCTTTGCTAATTGAATTTGAATTGATTGTAAACTTATGCTCACAGTATTCACATGAATATACTCCTAACTCCGTATCATAGTAATTTTTATGATTTTCAAGTTTTTGATATCCGCAATCACAAAATAGAATATGACTATTATTATCATAGTCCATAACATTGTTAAACTCATGAACACTATGATTTCCTAAAGATATTCCGCCTGTTTTATTTTCAATATAATCTGTATAACTTTGATTATCATCAAATGCAATAATATTTCCGTGATAAGTATAATCATTAAATGTTTGTAAATAATCTATAGATGAAGGTAAATGACAATATGTTTCGGCTTTATCAAAAGCTCCTTTGAAAACAGTTGAAATTATTTTCCAACTATATGTTTTTAAAGTATTATTTCCTATATTTCCATTTACTTTTTTAAAATAATAATATCTTGGAATTTTAACAACAAGACTATCTGAATTCAATCCACCATATAAAAGCCCATTAAGAGTTCCTAATGAATATCCAATTTGAAAATCATTTAACTCTTGATCACTTATACTATAAAAATAGTATTGCAACACACTTGCAACCGCACTTTTAACAGATAATACTGTCGAGAAAATATTCACTGCATCTCCTACTCCTGGAATAAATCCAACAATTGTAAAAAATAATGATCCAAGATTTTCGTACATTTGTACTTTTAAGTCTTTTGCTTTTTGTTCATTAATTGCTTTATTTACTTTATCATATAATTCATTTAAATTATTGTATAAAAGTGTTAATTTTTCTTTTCCCCACACATATAAAATTGAATCTAAATAAACTTGATTTGTGAGTGTTTCTTTTTTTTCATCCGCATAAAACAATGGATCAACATAGCCAGAATTTGCAGTTGTTCCTCTTCTAGGTTTCATTCTGTATTTCAATGTTTGTTCTGTTTTTGTATATCTACTAGCATTTTTTGGAAAAATCTCATTTTCCCATAATACCATTTTATATTTTTCTTTTGTTGAATCTGTAAGCAAAAAACTGGTTTGATTAGAAACTCTAGAACTTGAATAATTTATTATATAATTCTGATCTACAATATTTTCCGTTTCATTTGTATAAATGTGTAAATAATATGTTCCTGGATTCAGTTCAATTTCTATTTTTGATTGTGAAGTACAAACAAAAGTAAGAGTAGCGTAGTTTAAATTACGCATATTATAATTGCTTGGACCGCTATATGAAAAGACCATCTTAAGCTTTTCAGGCAAAGTAAATCTAAAATGATCCTCATCTCTTTCTCCTACGCCATTCCAAAATTGAGTCCAACCATCATTTTTATTTAATTTTCCAGTAATATTTCCATAATTATAATCTATTATTGTAGCACCAGTTGGCTTATCATCTCCGTGGCCTTTATCTGTATATTGATTATTTGAAGTCGAATATAAACTTAAAAAACTAATATTTTCTTCAATCAAATTTTCTTCTTCAAATTCAACATCTTCTTTTTCCTGTGGAATATAATTATCAATATAGGACATAGTTGATGAAGTTTCCACATCATTACTTTTTGTAAGTTTTAATAGCTTTTTATTAGCAATAGCTTCTTGGGAATTATAAAGTATCTTGTCAGAAGTCGTTAATGTACTAGAAGATACAATTCCCATTCCTAAAATCATTAAAAGAACAAATTTTTTTAAATGTTTTTTCATTAATAAAGCCTCCTATGATTTGATTAGTTGCAACTAACTACATTGTACTACTACATTTGCTTATGTCAATTGTTTTAGAAATTATTTATTAGTAAATTTTTATAATTTTAAACAAAAGTTATCTATAATTAAATACTTCTAAACAAATTAAAAAGATAATAGTTTGTGTATTCATTATTATTTAAACTGAAAACACCTTAGTTTATAGGAAAATTTAAATATTTATCAAATTTTTCGTTATATAATAAGCATAAATAGAATGATTTACAAATTGCTTAAAAATTCCTTAACACTACATAGGTATTATATATTCTGGTATATCTATCGTTATATAAAATATGATAATCAAAATGTATCTTTATAATTTAGATTCCACTTCTTTTCTATATTCATCAATTTTTGAGA
>URVS01000096.1 GCA_900551385.1 uncultured Mollicutes bacterium
AATAACGGCACCCAACTTGAATATCCCAAACAGAATAAGAATGATTCCCGCCATTAGCGTGGCAACAATCAATCCCGCTTCTCCGTATTGCTGGATAATGCCGTAAATAATAACGATAAAAGCTCCTGTAGGACCACCGATCTGTACTTTGCTACCTCCCAACATGGAGATAATAAATCCGGCAATGATTGCCGTGATAATACCTTTCTCGGGTGATACACCGGATGCAATACCAAATGCAATGGCAAGCGGGAGAGCAACGATACCTACTATGATACCGGCCATCAGGTCTGCCATGAATAATTCTTTCGAGTAGTTCTTCAAAGCCGTGAATAGCTTTGGTTTGAATTCGAACGCTTTCATAAATAATCTGTACTTTTTGTGAAACGAGGTGCAAAATTAGACAAAATAATGCATATATTGGTTGATTGCTTTCAAATATATTATATTTGCAACAGCTAACTGTAATATTATGAAATCACGACTGCTTATATTCTTTCTTTTCCTTTCTATTTTTAATATATATGCTTCGGATGTGAAGTTTTATAATATTAATACGATGTATGGAATTTCCATGCGGGAGATGGCTTCTGTCTGCAAAGATGAGAATGGTTTTATTTGGGCTTCTTCTAAAACGGGTATATTGAGAATTACGGAAAGTGATTATCGCATCTATCAGCTTCCTTATAAAACAGCCAATATCATTAATGTCAAGCTGGCCTATAATAATTCGTTTTTAATAGCATATACGAATAATGGCCAATTCTTTCATTATAATGAACTGTATGACCGGTTTGATTTATTTCTGGATCTTAGGGTTTCATTAAAAAATTCTTATTTAAAAAAGAAAAATAAATAACAGAAGAATTAATATTTTCTTCTTCACCAATATAAAATTGATTTAAATTATAAAATTTCAAATCACCAACTTCTTTTAAATAAAATGATGAACCTCTTATTACTTCTTTAATATTTATATAATAAATTAAATTATCTAATGCACCTGCATGATCATAATCATTATGAGAAATAAAAACACAATCTAATGATTTAATATGATTCTTTTTAAAATAAGGATTTAAAACATCTTTAGCTATATCAATATTTAATGAGCCTCCTGTATCTATTAAAATATTATCTTTCTTATTATGAATTAAAATACAGTCACCTTGACCAACATTAATAAAAGATACGAATCTAGAAAATTCATTATCAAGAGGACTAGTAAAAAATAAAATGTTAACAATAAATATTAAAATATTAAAAGTAGATAATTTAAATAATCTTCTTTTTGTAAAATAATCAATTAAAAATAAAATGATTAAATTAATTATCAATAATACAAAATTATAATTATTTAAATATCTTATTGATGGTATATTTTCTAAAATATCAATTATCTTAAAAATAAATAAACTAAAATATTTCATAATATTTATTGGTATAAATAACGATATTAAACTTATAAACAAATATATTTTACTGATTACTAACATAATAGGAGTTAATATCATATTAATAAGATTATATTTTCCATTAATAAATAAATTAAAAGTACAAATTATTAAAGAAAAGAATAAATTCTGTACATATTTTTTCTCTTTTTGTTTAAATTGTAAAACTGAATTAAACATCTTTTTAAATATCAAAGGAATAATAAAAATATAAATAAATGAATTAGTAAATAAAAAGCGATAATTAAAAATTAAAATAACAATTAAAAATATTTCATTTAAATGTTTAATTCTTTTCTTATTAATCAAATTTAAATATGCTTTAATAAAAGACAATTTATAATTAGAAAAAACTAATAATGGAGAAAGAATAAATAAACTTATTAAAGAAGATTTCTTCTTATTATTTGTTAAATACAAAATGATTTTATTAAATATTTCATATAAAAAATAAATTTGTATACCACTTAAAGAAAAAATAGATGCAATTTCTAAATCATAAATTTTACTAGTAAAAGAAGCATCTAAATTATTAGAAAACAAAAACAAAGATATCAATGCTTTAGATTTATCATCATATTTATTTAATAAATTATTTCTTATTAATGTCTTTCTTAAAGGATTTTTAAAAACATAATTTATATTTTCAATTTCAATTTGTTTTTCTATTTTTTGATTATATAAATATTCTTTAAAATTAAATTGACTTTCTAAACAAGAAAAATTAATATCTTTTTGTTTTCCTTTAATTTTTAAAATATCAAAATTTTCATATTCATTATTTTCTTGATAAATATAATATTTATTACCAGAAGAATTAAATATAAAATAATTATCTTTTTTTGAAACAACTACTCCGACATATTCATTTTTCATAGCATAATGAGGAACATTATTTATAGATACAAATCCAATAAATAAACCAATTATAAAATAAAGAAAATATTTATACATTTTTTTACTTAATAAAAATAAGCCTAATAAAAAAATTATCCATATTAAGCTTAAATATTTAGTGGAAAAAATAAGTAAAATAATACTTATAATTATCATTTTAACGTAAGACTATCTCTAATTCTTTCATATGTAGCACGTCCAATACCTGTTACATTCATTAAATCTTCTAAAGTTTGAAATTCTCCATTTTCAGTACGATAAGTAACAATTCTTTCTGCTAAAGCAACAGAAATATATTTAATTGTCGCAAGTTGAGTACTTGTTGCAGTATTAACATTTAGTTTTTCTTGTTGAGTAGTAATTTCACAAGAACTTTGATAAGCACTCTTACTAGGAATATAAAAATAATCTCTAGTATTAATAGTAATATCTAAATTAATTGCATTATAATCAGCACTTTCTAATAAGCCACCTGCTAAAGTAACTAAATCTAATAAAGTATCATTTATTTCTACTTTATAAATTCCAGGAACTACTACTTCACCTTCAATAGTTGCTTTAATTTTATTTTTTTCAATAAGACTAGAAACACTTTCACCTCCTTCATGACTAACTTTAGGATCTACTTGTTGTAAAACAAATAAACCTACCACTAACAAAACTAGTGAAACAATAACAATTTTTAACATTTTTTTACCTCCAATAAATAAATACAAATTTTTTTCGAAAATTTATAAAAAAAGTTGTTTTTTTATTGGTTTTTCGTTAAATTATATATGCGACTTCTTCTTAGAATAACAATTCTCCGTTGTTTTTCCCAGATTAAGTTAAGTAAATTATAAGGAGGAAACATTCTTATGGCATTAACCAAAGAACAAAAAGCTGAAATCGTAAAGAAATATGGTGAAAACGAAAAAGACACTGGTTCAACAAAAGTTCAAATCGCTATTTTAACTGCTAGAATCAATGCTTTAACTGCTCACTTAAAAGATCATGCTCAAGATTCCCACACAAGAAGAGGATTATTTATCCTTGTTGGTAAACGTAGAGCATTCCTTGATTATTTAGCAAAACACGATTTTGAAGGCTACAAAGCATTAATTGCTGATTTAGGAATTAGAAAATAATTCAAGCAGGCAAAAGCCTGCTTTTTATTTTATATAAAATTTGCTTTATAACGCAAAAAAGCTCTATTATAGAGCGATTATATTAATTAATGAATAAGAACATAATAAATAGCTAAACCGTCTTTATTTCAAGGATAATAGATCATTTGAAAAGCATAATAAATTTAAGTGTATTTTGATTAAATATTTTCTAGCACTTGATTAAACTAATGATTAATCACCACTTCTAAAAAAATTATCTAATGTTCAACAAATTATAATTCTTACTTACCATATTTAGCTTTACTAAATATAAAATCAAATATTACTTATTAATTAGTTTTATGTAATTAATTTTCATATAAATCCTCTTTTCTTTAGTTTAATTTTACCCAACCACCACCGTTAAATATTGTCAATGATAAATTTTATTAATGTTTCATTTTATTTAATATTTCTATTTATATTGAGCTTAATTAATTTGATAATTTTAACTTTAATAAAAATGTTAATCTATTCTTAGACTCACGAATTTTGCTACATCTCTTCCTTTACAAATATGATTGCTCATAATGATTTGAAGTTTATTACACTTAGTAATAAATACCTATAGCTAGACTTTCATTAATAAAATTAATGCAATAAACACAACAAAAAATGTCCCATGCACAACACATGAGACATTTTTATTTAATTTAAGAAACAATTTATTCTACAGCTTCAAATACAATTTTACAAAGAGAAGAACCATAAGAAAGTAATATATTGTTTTCTGAAGAAGTTATTTTGTTGTTAGCTAAAGTTGCAGTTTTTGGATAATATATTTTAACATTTTCATTTGTATTAAAATAGCCAATAGAAAATGTTCCACCAGAAACAGTGACTCTACTTGTATTAGATAAATAAAGTGCAGATTTTGCACTGGCAAAACAAATACCAGTTTTACCATCTGCAGCATTAACAACTACAGTACCATATAATTCAGCTTTTCCTCCGTTCTCCATTATGATAGCGTCATTTTTACTTGCATTTACTTTTAAAGTACTTCCACTTTCAACAAGTAACAATTTTAAAACTTTAAGTTCTCCTGTTATTGAAAGTTTTCCTTTTCCACTTATAATAAATGATTCTGTTGAAAACTTACCAGTTAAATTAATTTCTTTATTTTCATCAACACTAAATTTATATCCAGTACTTTCAGAATAATTGATTGTAAGCCCATCAACTTTTAATTCACTTACTTTATCAAAAGATAATTCAATAAATAATTTTGTTACAGTGTGTGTAAAGACAAATTTACTATCAACAATTTCAACATTATAATCACTAAAATTAAGGGTTGGAAGTGTAACATTATTACCATCAGAATCTTGAGCAACACCAGGATTAACTATATCAGGTGCTGTAACAATAATATATTTATCGCTTACCTTTTTAGTTTCAATATTACATAAACCTTTATTTTCACAGCGACTAAGATCTAAAATACAATTTTCTCCTACATAATAACTTCCATTATTTTGAGTACAATCTGCAGGAATACAGAAATATCCTTTTTTTAATCCATCTTTATTTGCCGAGAATGTTCCAATAAAGAAATAAAAATTTTCACCAACAATTCTACTATCAGAAGTTAAAGATAATTTAGCACCACCATTTAATTCAATAGCAGTATTTTTACCAGAACCAATAAATTTTGCTTTACCATATAATTTTAAAGATCCATATTCTGCAATAATAATACTATTAGAATTAGTACATGTGATATTAAATTCACTATCTTTTTCTGCAATCATATTACTAGATTCAATTTTACCATTAAGATTAACTTTTACATTAGATTTTATAACAAATGTTTTAGCATTAATTGAACCATTTATTGTATATTCACCAGTTTGTAATTCAATAGAAGTTTCTTTTGCGTCTATTGAACCAAATGATACTATTTTATTATCTTTTGTATTAAAAATAAATTTTCCTTCATTATAAGTAATTTTTAAACCATCAATATCATTTGCAAAATGACAATTAATATTGTTATATTCTTTTCTTTTGTTTTCTGCATCAATAATACTAAATTTATTTGTTATTGCTTTTTTAATAATAATACCAGATTCTTTATGAGTAAATACAACAACTCCTATACTCATTTTTTCTAAATATTCATAATCAGTTGTATTTAATATTGGAAGAACTTTTCTAGTTCCTTTAATATTTTCAGCATAACCTTCTTCAGTAAACGTTGGTGCTTTCATAACCTTAAATACTGTTTCATCTGGTTCAGTTAAAGTAAGAGTTAATTCTGTAGTTTTCTCAATAGGTTTAGGATCTTCTACTTCACCATCTTTTTTTTCTGGAGTATAAATATACAAGAATTTTATAGTACCACCTTTTTTAGAAAAGTCTTCAGGTACAGTCATAGAAAAATCATCTGCTGATAATT
>URVS01000097.1 GCA_900551385.1 uncultured Mollicutes bacterium
TTTTTATCTGCATAATAATGATTTACATCAATATATACATTTAAATGATTTGGACTTAATGAAGTATAAAATAAAGTATCTAATTTAATTAATTTACTATCTCTAATTTGAAAAGAAGATAATTCTAATATTACATAATCATTATCAATTATTTCATCAACATAATCAATTAATGGTTTACCAATATTACCTGCTAAAAATGTTCTATATTTCATTGATAAAAAATGATATAAATAAGTAGCAAAAGATGTTTTACCATTACTGCCTGTTATTCCTATAACATGACACTTATTTAATTTCATAAATGCATAATCTAAATCTGAATATATTTCTTTACATAATGATTTAATTAACATATATTCTTCATCAATACCACTTATACCAGGTGATTTAATTCCTAAATCAAAAAGTGGCAATTTATCTTTTAAATAATTATAAGAACAATAATTTTTTATAATAAGGAGATTGATAATATGAATAAATATAAATTTAATATAGAAGAAATACTGAATAAGGAAGTAACAGTTGAAGCTAAAAGCTTTGAGGAAGCAATGAAAATAATTAATAAATTATATAGAGATGAAGAAATTGTCTTGGATTATGATGATTTTGTAGGATATACAATAAATTATATTGATGAAGAAAAATAAATTTCAAAAAAAATCTTAAAGAGACCATATATGTCACTATTAGGATTTATTATATAACTATGGAGTGGAATTTTTGGAATATTTAAGTGATGGTTATGGATATATTAATATATAAAATAAAGGGTTAAGGAGGAAAATTTCAGTTTGATAAGTATTAATAAAAAAATAATTGAATTAGAAGAGTTTGAAAAAATATATAAAATTACTGAGTATAGAAAATTGGTGGAAATAGTAAATTTATTAATAGAAAAAGGTGAAATAATACCTATTAAAAATAGTGGTGGCAATGGGAAAAGTCCAACATTATATAAAAGATATAGAGTTGTACCTAAGATTCAAGATAATGAAGAGATACTTAATGAAATTCATTATAAGCTTTGTAGTAGATTTAATGTTGAGTATTATGAAGGTCATTTAGATAAATACAAAGAGCATAGAGGTTATATCTTAAAATTAAATGATTTTATGATTAATAATAGTAGATTATTAGATAGTAAAATATCAATTAATGAAAGATCTTTTCAAATATGGGGAAGGGAAAAGTTTCTTCAGAAAGAAGGTGGTAAGACTATACTAAAAAATTTAGGTATTTCTTTAGATACTTTAAATTATTATGATACATCGGAACCATTAGCATATTACTCGCATAATAAGTATATCCCTCAAAATATATTAATTATAGAAAATAAAGATACATACTTTACAATGAGAAATCATATGATAAGTGGCAATAATACTATATTAGGAGAAAAGATTGATACTATAATTTATGGTGGTGGTAAGAATGTAAAGAAGGCATTTAATGATTTTAAAATTTCAGTAGAGAAACATATATATAATAATTCAAATAAGTTTTTTTATTTTGGTGATTTAGATTATGAGGGAATAATTATTTATGAAGGTTTTTATGAAAGTTTCTATAAGGAGTATTATTTAAGGCCTTTTTTTAATGGATATAGAAAGATGAGCAAAATAGAAATACAACTGGTTTATTTTTCAAGCACCTTCAGTTAGTAGCTGATAATGATATAGATACTTTTACGGAGTATGAAAAAGAAATAAAAAAAATTTTAGAAAATGATTTATATGTACCACAAGAAATAATAAATATAACAGATTTATAGGAGGTATTATGGAGTTTAGATTTTTAGATGTTCAGCATATAAGAATGAAGAAAATAGGTGCATATGCATTACTTTTTAGAAATAGTATTTCTAAAGGGACATGGAAGAAATATGGATTTTATGAAGGATATGAACAAGATAATTTGATTTTTGCAGTTTTAGTTTACATAATGGAGCAGTCACTAAAAGAAGAAATTTGTACTATTGACCATATAGGTTATTTTATAGATGAAATTAATAATATACATTTTAAAAAGAGAATAACTTATGAAGAAAGCAAAGAACTTGCTGAATTTATAGTTAATGTAATTTTATGCGATGAAGGGAATGCTATGTACTTCAATGCTTATAATTTTAAAGAAGGAGAGTATAAGGCTATTAATATAAGTTTTATAAAAAATAAAATGGAATATATTGATGGTGTGAGAAGAGTTTCGTATTCTTTAACTGATGATGGATATGCTTTGATTTTATCTACATTAGAGATTGAAGAAAATTTAAAAATGACTATCCATGAAATCATATTCAAAATGCATCTTGAAAAAGCATCATACGATAAAGCATTAGATGATATTAAAAATATATTTAATATGTTGAGAATAAGAGTTCAAAGTATGGAAGAGGCGATAAGAAAGATAAAGGAAAATCCTTTAAGTTATTCTACTGAAGACTATAAGCTTATGATGGAAGGGAATTTAGAACTTTTAAATAATACTAAGAGGAAATTTATTATACATAGGGAGATGGTAAATGAAAAAATAAAAGAATTTATTGAACATGATATACATATTAGGGAGTTAAATAAAGAAGAAGAAGAGAATTTAAATAATTTAAAAACTATAGATGTATATTTAAACAAAACTATTGATGAAGATCAAAGGATATTAATGAAGCATTTTGACTTAAAAAATGTTTATGGAAATGAGCTTGAAAATATTTCGAAAATGTCATTAATTGAGAGATTTAATTTTAGAACTGAAGTTTTTGAAAAAGTATTAAATAACCCTAAAAAGCTTGAAAATATAGATTTTTTCTTTAGGCCTTTATTTAAAATGAATCCTGATAAAATCTATAATATAAATAAAGCTATAGAGTATCAGAAAAATATAAAAAAAGGTGAAGTAGAAGATGATGAGGAATTGTCTTTTGAAGAAAGTAATTTATTAGAAGCAGAAAATATAAAGAAGTTAGAGAGATTAGAAAAATATAAAGCCGTTATTGAAATTATTTTAGAATTAGCTGTACAACGTGAAAGTATTTCATTAAATGAAATTAAAGAGCTTATAGGGCAAAGTAATATTCTTATGGAAAAGCTTATACCAACAGTTGAAATATTTAGAGAAGTTATAATTGAAATGCTTAAGAATAAAAGTATTGATATTTATGAAATAAGAGAAGAAAGAAAAAATTCGATTGAAAATGGAGAAATAGAATTTCAGTTAAATAAAACTATTTTAGAACTTATTGATACTAATATGAGCTTTAAGTATATAGAAAAAATTAATGTGAAAAAGTTATTATTAAATGAAGATGTAAAATTAGAAGGTTTAAGAGATGAAAATGGTTCTATAAAAAATTTCATATGTTCAGATATAGGCTTTGAGGTTATAAAGGGAGGAATTAAATTATAATGGCATATTTGAAGGAAGATATAAAAATAAGCAATAGTATTTTTTATTATTTGTTAAAGTATGGTGAACTAAAAGAAAATGCAGGTGATTTATATAAAAGTTATTGTGAAAATGAAGTAATTACCGAATTGGTAAAGGCGAAGCATCAGAATGTTATGTTAGAAAATACGGAGGCGTAGTCTATCTTATTCCCAAAGAGGATAATGATTATTTAGGATATTCTAAAGGCGATCTTAAAAAAGTTTTATGTAAATCAGGTGCTAATGATAAGGATTATTATCTTTCACAATTCGTTATTTTAACATTATTAGTTACTTTTTATAATTCACAAGGAATAAGTAGTAAATCTAGAGATTATATAAAGGTGGGAGAGTTTTTAAATATAATTACGGATAGACTAAATGATGGTGTAGATAAATCTAAGGAAATTAGTGAAAATGGAATAGCATTTTCAAATATATTAGAGAGATTTGAAGCATTAAAAGGTAGTGATAGAAAAAGTATATCTAAAACTACTAAAGAAGGATTTATTAATACAATATTGGATTTTTTAGACAGACAAGGTTTAATTCAATATATTAAAGCTGATGATATGATTAAAACTACAAAAAAACTAGATAGCTTTATGGATTGGAATTTATTAAATAGAAATAATTATACTAGGGTATTAAAGGCATTGGGAGAAGAGATATATGAGTAAAATAAATAAAATCAGAATTATTAATTTAAATTACAATAATAATATGAAGATAGATGACGAAATATTTTATCTAGATGGTGATAATACTTTGTTTAATTTAAGAAATGGTGGAGGAAAATCTGTAATTGTTCAAATGGTTATAGCTCCATTTGTCAATAGAAGGTATAGAACATTAAACGATAGAACATTTGATAGTTATTTTACATCATCTACTCCTACATATATTATGGTTGAATGGAAACTAGATGATGGAGCAGGTTATTTATTAACTGGAATGATGGTAAGGAAAAAGGAAAGGACATCTGATGAAGATTCTAAAGAAAAATTAGATATAATTAATTTTGTTCATGAGTATAGATTAAAAAATCCTTATGATATTAATCGTATTCCTATTATTGAAGAAAAGGTTGATAGTAGGTTAATAAAAAGTTTCATAAATTCTAAAAAGTTATTTGAAGATTTAAAGAAAGATAGAAATTTAAAATTTAATTATTATGATATGAATAATTCAGTAGCTACGAGAAGTTACTTTAATAAATTGCAGGAATATAAAATAAATTATAAAGAATGGGAAACTATTATTAGGAAAATAAATTTAAAGGAATCAGGGCTTTCAGAATTATTTGTTAATGCAAAGGATAGTGATGGATTAGTTAAGGAGTGGTTCTTACCAGCTGTAGAAAATAAGCTTAATAAAGATGAAGATAGAATAAAAAACTATGTAGAGTTAGTAAATAGTTATATTAAACAATATAAAGATAATAAATCTAAGATAGATAGAAAAGAGAAAATAGAACTTTTTAATGAATTAGCTAAGGAGTTATTGGAGATAAGTGATAATTTTATACTAACAATCGATAAAAGAAAAAATATAGAAAATACTATTGCTAATATAATAGTATTTTTAAAGGAAAGTTATGAAAATAAAATTAATGAAGAACTAAAGTTAGAAAAGTTTATCGATACTTTGAAAAAAGAAATTAATGAATTATCCTATGAGAAAGAATCTATAGATATATATAATAAAGAAAATGAAGTAAAAGAATTAGAGTTACAATTAACTCAGTTAAATACAGTAGTAAATAAAAGTGAAGTTGAGATAAAGAATTTAAATAGAAAACTAAATATATTAGAATGTGCTAAGCTTCATAGGGAGTATCAAAATAGATCTAAAGAATTACAGCAATTAGAAGTAGAATTAAGAATATTGAGTGAGAAAAATAAAGACAATGAACCCAAAATTAATAATTTAGGTTTTACTATAAAAGGAGTATTTAATGAGAAATTAAATAAAGTAAAGGAAATCTTACGCAATAAGCAAAATCAGAAAAATAGTATTATTAATCATAAGGAAATTGAAGAGAAAAAATTATCAGATAATAGAAGTGGTATAAATGATTTAAAAAGTCGTGAAGGTTCTTTAAAATCTGAGATAAAATCATTTAATAAGATTGAAAATTTATTTAATATTAGATTTAAAATTAATATGAATGAGAATAATACTACTCCTGTTGCAAATAGCATTTCTTGATGAGTTCCAAATGCATATCCCATTTCAAGAGCTATATTTGTTGTAAGTGGTCTTATACTATCCATTAAAGAACTTGGTATCATAGGTGAATTACCTGCTACTAATATTACTGCCATTGTTTCACCTAATGCTCTACCGATTCCTAATACTACTGCTGCTAGTATTCCTGACTTTGCAGCTGGTAAAACAACTTTAAATATTGTTTCTATTTTTGAAGCACCTAATGCTAATGAACCTTCTTTGTAC
>URVS01000098.1 GCA_900551385.1 uncultured Mollicutes bacterium
TTGCTAAAATATTAACAATTTATATCCTTGTTACTTATTTTAATTATTTCATAAGGTAATTACATAGGGTAGTCAATATGGTAGTGTTTTTTATTAATGTGAATAATCACTCTAAAAATAGCCAAAATAAAAGTGAACTTAATAAAGTTAATATTTACTCTTAAGTCCACTTTTTTAATATATTATTTTATTATTATATTATTTTTCTTCTAGTTTAGGTTCTTCTTTTTGACTTTTTTTATTTCTAATAACATTTATAGCAACAATAGACCATAAACCAGCAGTTATTGTATACATACTAATTACTAATACATAATTAATCCATATTTCCCAAGTAGCAAGTGTTCTATATGATTTTGCATTTGGTGCAATTCCATTATATGTTCCAGAATTTACTAATGTATATGAAATATTTTTAATAGCTTTTCTTATTGAATGTAATGCAGTAATTGAAGAACTGTCTTTAAAGATATCTTTCATTGATTGACTTTTAATTCCAGAGAATGCGGTTAAATAGAAATCATTACCACTTCTAAGCATTTGATCCAATCCAACTTTTGGTGCATAATCAGTAATAACCATACCTTCAAAGCCCCATTCATTTCTTAATACTCCTGTATTTAATGACCAATTTTGAGCACACATTACTGGACCAATACAGTTGAATCCAGTCATAACTCCGTTACAAGCACGAATAACTTTATAATCATTTTGTTTTGTTTCACTATTATAATAATTTAGTTTTTGACGAGCAGTTTTAGCACATATTTCAAATGGTTTTAAATATAATTCACGAATTGCTTGTTCATTAGCCCATGTCATAACCATATCTTGTCTATTTGATTCTTGTTCGTTTAAAGCAAAATGTTTCATATATGTATAGATACCACCATCTGCTGCACCTGACATGATATTTGCACTTATTATTCCTGACATAACTGGATCTTCAGAAATGTATTCAGCATTTCTACCACCAAATGGTGATCTATGTAAGTTCATTGCTGGAGCATATAGACCTTGAACATTATTACTTAAACCTTCTTGACCCATAGTTTTTCCTCTTTGATAAGCCAAACGAGGATTAAATGTACAAGCTGTTATTGTTTGAGATGAATAATTACACCATCTCCAATCTTTTTTAGAACCAAATGTTGAGAAACCATCTGGACCATCAAAATCTTCAGTTGATATTTTATTAATTGCATCTAAAGCACCAGTGTTATACGCACCATAACCTAATAATTTACCAATTTGATTTAAATTATCAGTGTTTTTAAATGATATTTGATTGATTAAATCATCCCATGACTCATCATCATAATCGACTCCACGATAACTTGACAAAACTAAACCTTTTTGTTCGATTTTAAATGGTCTAGTATCTCTTACTTTAGAACCTTTTTGATTTCCTAATACTGGGTGTTCTTTAATATCCATTACACTTTGTTTGTATGAATCAAATTCTTCTTTATAGATATCTTTTAAAGTTCTATCAGCTTCTGTAGGTTTAGTAGGATAAGTATTTTTAAAATCTTTTCTTGATAAATTTGTTATTCCATCTTCATTCATATAATCACTACATGATTGGAATAAATTAGTAGCAGCGACAAATTTACCACCATTTTTTACTTCTTTAGTTGGATTACCTTCTTTATCTAATTTTGATTGTCCATCTTTTTCACTTTGTCTAGGGTTAGAATTATCATAGAAGACATCTTTTGAATTGTTAAATGTCCAAGTGGAAAAATCATCATGAGCGTTCTTTCCTAAATGAATTGTATAATCACCTTTTTCTAAGAAATAACATCCTTTAGTTCCATCACCATTATCTCTTTTGTAGAAATATGATGACATTTCATCAATATTGAATTGAAGATTTAATGTTTGACTTTTACCACTTTCAATTGTGTCAGTTTTATCAAATGTTATTAAATTTTTAGCAGATTTTTCAATACCATTTGTTTTATCAAAATTTGTATAAGGTGCTTCATAATATATTTGAACTGCATCTTTGCCAGCTTTAGAACCAGTATTTGTTACTTTTACGCTTAATGTTATTTTGTTACCATTAATTTTTTTATCAACGATTTCTTGATTAAATGTTGTATAACTTAATCCGTGTCCAAAAGGGAATGCAACTTCATCTTCATAATTAATAGTGCCTTCTTTATATGCAGTTTCAAACCATCTATATCCAACATAAATACCTTCTTCATATTGAACAAAAGTTCCATCACTAGTTCCATTTAATTGTTTAACATTTTTATATTTCATTTGTGGATTACCATCTATATATGTATCTAATCCATTAAATCCAAAATTAACATTTGCTGGAATTTTAAAGAAGTCTTTTGACCAAGTATCGACTGTTTTACCACTTGGATTAATTTTACCACTTAATATATCTCCAATTACACTTGCACCAGCACTACCGGGATTTGGCATATAAAGTATGGCATCACATAATGCATTTGTTTCATCATTAATTTCAAGAATATTAATTGCAGTACTAATTAAAATAGTTTTTTTACAATTTGCTTTCATGAAACGTAAGGTACTTAATTCTTCGCTTGTTAATTGAAGAGCATGCTTTGATCCACCTTCATAACCATCCATTTTTAAATCTGCACCTTCACCACCTTGTCTACTAATAACCATGATTCCAATTGTCCCATTTAAATCTGCTTCATGACCATTATAAGAACTAAATTCTAAATTATTAATAGGATGTCTTGTACCGTTGTTTACAGTTTTAATATCAACTGGTGATGTATTTGGAGCAGCGGCTGACGTTTTGACTTTAGCATTTCTTGTAATATTATCAATGCTTGTATTAATTTTAAAATTCTTTTTTATTGATTCCGCTAAAGATATTGTTTCTAACTTTGCACCATTCCAACTACTTGATCCACCAGTAAAACCTGTACGATAATAATTATATCCAAATGGAGAAATAATTTCATTTTCATCTAACGGTAAACAGTTATCATTTTTTAATAAAACAACGCCTTCTTCAGCAATTTTAGAAGTTAAATTAACACTTTCTTCAAGAGCTTCTGTATCAGATTTCTTTTTGTAATAGTCAGTATCAATATTTTT
The DNA here is from genome assembly GCA_900551385.1 of uncultured Mollicutes bacterium. Classification (GTDB taxonomy): domain Bacteria; phylum Bacillota_I; class Bacilli_A; order RFN20; family CAG-449; genus CAG-449. The sequence continues at coordinate 3,100 of URVS01000098.1, forward strand.
GTTTTCTTCTGTTATAAGTTTTCCTTGTCCAAATACTGTATCTAAAGTAGGTCTAAACATATCAGAAAAGATAGGTACTGCTATAGCAATTGCAAGTGATAAAGCACTTAGAGGTATGAATATAGAAGCACATTTTTTTAAAGACATAATCTTTTTTTCTTTTTTACTCATTTTTTTCTCCTATTTTATTGTTAAAGTAACACTCTTCCAGTTACCACATGCTATACCTTTAAATGAATATTGATTTTTATATTCTTCACCAAATAAATTAATTCTAACAACATTTTTACCTTTAGATAATTTTACTTGGCCCAAATGAATTGTTTGGAAATTTTCCATACATGCATGAGTTGCAAATCCCCAAGATACATTATTATTTAATACTCCATCAACTCTAAATTTATCTGCTATCTCATTATCTTCAGCATTTAACAAATGTCCTTTAACAATTGATGCTTCATCTGCTATAAATTCAGTTGTTGTTTCATTTACTGTATTTGTTAATTTTACAAATTTATTTATTTGCATATCACTTGATCCAACAAATCTCATTCCAGATTCATTATTATACAATCCAGGTATTTCTGGATCATAATTATCTGTTTTATCTGTATTAATATTTTTATAAACATAAATATTACTTGCCATTTCTGCAGTTAAATCAACAACTTTATTATCTTCTCCAATATCTAAAACAAATTCAAAATATGATGTTGTTGAGACTTTTTCTAAATATTTATCTTTAGATAATTTTTGATTAATAATTCCTGCTTTATGAGCTTCATCAGTACTCATTTCTACATATTTAACAAGAGCAGTCTCATCACTTAATTTTTGTTTATAATCATTAGTATTAGCTTTTAATGGAATATTATATTCTTTGTTATTATATCTAATTGTTGCATTTGTATCACAAACTACTGAACATTCTTCTATTAATTCAACATCTGAATTATTAATGTTACATTCAACACCATCTTTAGTGTATCCAATAAATTTGTTATCACTTACAACAAATTTTTCTCCAAATGAATATAATGATTTTTTTGTATCATTATTAATTGCTACAACATTATTAACTTCTGTATCAATATTATCATCAACATAAATTAATTCAATTTTATCCCAGTTACCACATAAAGAAGATGCATAACCAAATCCAACACCATTATAACCAATATTAATAGAAATATTATTATCACCTTTTTTAATATCAACCGATCCTAAATGAATTCTTGTAAAATTATTTAATAAATAATATGTACATGTTCCCCATGAATTCCACTTTCCATTTTCATCTTTTTTATCATATTCACCTAAGATATTTTTATCATCGTTTTTTGCTAAATTAGATTGATTAATTTTTGCGTTTTCGCTAACAACACCATTTTCACCATTATTCGTTAATGTAACAAATTTAGTAAAATCAATTGCTTTAGAAGCTGTAAATCCAGTTTTACAATTATCCCAAACATTTTCTAATGCCCCGTTTGTTCCTGTTGTAGTTCCATTACTTGCAACATAAGCATAGATATCAATTTTACCTAATTCAACATTTGATTTATAATTATATTCAAATTTACTATATGCAGAAACATTTTCTAAAAATTTTGTATTTTCTATTCTTTTTGTTCCAATAGTAGCTTTTTTTTCATCAACAGTAAATCCTTCACCAACTTCACTTTCTGTTTTATTATTTTTATTACGATCATGAACTGGTTCAATATATTTAACAGGTGCATTTTCTTTTAATTCACATTCTGAAATTAATTTATATGTCGAACCACCATTTAAAACAGTATTAACACTTGTTTTTTTGATTCCTTTTGTAGAATGTAAAGTATTATCATTTAAAACAGCATATGGTCTTACTGTAATAGCAGTATCTAAATAAACACTTGGAATTTTTTGTAATGTATAAGTAATAAAATAACTATATTTAGCAGTAGCGTCAAATTCATTCATATTTTCTTTTGAATAAATTTTATCACCTGCTCTTAATTTTGTATAAATTGTAGAAACATCAACAGAATAATCTTTCCATCCATCATTATAATAATAGTTTACATTAAAACCTAATTTACTATAAGGAAGATTATCTATATCGCCAACAATTGCAGATACAAATCTTATATCATAAGTTTCATTATCAACATTTTTTTGAATTTGAGCTTGTGCTTTAGAAACATATTGAGAATTTGTTTCTGCATTTTCAAATGAAATAGTATCGTTTTTTAATAATCTATTTTTTATTTTAAATGTTTTTTCATCTTTTAACACATAAGCATCATCATCAATAAAATGTTTAATTTTTTCTACTTTTGCATTATTAAGAGAACAAATTGTAGTTAATAATCCAAAAGCAATAAATAATAGTGTTTTTTTCATTAGGTTTAATTCCTTTAAATAAAAAATCTCCGAAATATCATAAAAGTTTCATTCGGTATGAAACGAAATGAATAATACTGGTATGAAATAATTTGGTAAATATTTTAATGTAAAAATTTACAAATATTTACATTGCAAAACAATGACTTATGACTTTGTGAGATGATTTGATTTTTTGAGAATGTATATAATGGCACGCCCTAAAGGATTCGAACCTTTGACCCACGCCTTAGAAGGGCGTTGCTCTATCCAGCTGAGCTAAGGGCGCATTTTAAGGGTTACATCTTTTGTATG
>URVS01000099.1 GCA_900551385.1 uncultured Mollicutes bacterium
CTCCCCTACCGTTTCAGGAAACAGTGACCCTGTAGGCCGTATTGGAAAATGGAATGGAGTTAAAACCACATCAATCGCAGGACAGCGTGGAAGTTGCGCAGGAAATGTGAAAGTGGTGCATACTTTCGTAACAGAATGGCGTGAACATCCTCAAGACTTACGCTGCGATCTTTCCGTTGCCAATTATAAATACGATGATGATAAAGTACTTTGGACAAAAGGAAAAAATGATACCGATTATTCTGCTAAAGAAAAAGACAAAGACCCCACTAAAGGACAAAAAGAAAAACAGAATTATACACCTGCTAAATGGGACATTGAAAAATATGTAACCACCAGTAAATTAATCAATAACGATAAATCAAATGTTAATTGGTATTTCCTACGTTATGCAGATGTACTTTTACTTTACGCAGAGGCTTTGAATGAATGGAAACATGGACCTACTGATGAAGCTTATGAAGCGATCAATATGGTGCGCCGTCGTGGATTTGGTAATCCTAGTAAGACGAGTATTTGTGATTTAAAAGATTTAAATGATATAATATCTTTAATAAAGCAAAGAACAAGAAATTATGCTAAAAGACAATATACTTATTTTAATCATCAATTACCTGTTAATTGGTTTAATGATTATAAAGAAGCTTTAACTTTTATGGAGGTAAATAATGGAACTAAAAAACATTTATGAGATTTCTAGATCACTAAATATTCCTGATGAATATATAGAACCATATGGTAAATATAAAGCAAAAATTGATTTATCTTATTATGATAAAATCAAAGATAGAAAAGATGGTAAATTAGTTTTAGTAACTGCTATTACTCCTACTAAAGCTGGTGAAGGTAAAACTACTGCTTCTATTTCTTTATTAGAAGGCTTAAATTTAATTGGAGTAAATACTATTGCTTGTTTAAGAGAACCTTCTTTAGGCCCAGTATTTGGTTTAAAAGGTGGGGCTACTGGAGGAGGAAAAGTAACTATTGAACCAAGTGAAGATATTAATCTTCATTTTACAGGCGATATGCATGCTTTAACTTCTTCAATTAATTTAATTAGTGCAGTTTTAGATAATTATATTTATCAAGGTAATGAACTTAATATTGATCCTAATAAAGTTGTTTGGAAAAGAGCGATTGATATGAATGATCGTACTTTAAGAGAAATCATTATTGGATGTGGGGCTAAAAGTAATGGTGTTGAAAGAAAAGATGGTTTTATTATCACTGTTGCTAGTGAATTAATGGCTGTTTTTTGTTTAGCAACTGATGAAGAAGATTTTATTAATAGAGTAAAGAAAATTATAGTGGCCTATACTTATGATGATTTACCAATTACAATTAATGATTTAAAAATTTCTAATGCTATTAGAAAATTAATGAAAGAAGCATTTAAACCTAATTTAGTACAATCTAGTGAAAATAATCCTTGTTTAGTTCATGGTGGACCTTTTGCTAATATTGCTCACGGTTGTAATTCAATTATTGCAACAAAAATGGGTTTAAAATTAGCTGATGTTGTAGTTACTGAAGCTGGTTTTGGTGCGGATTTAGGAGCAGAAAAATTTTTAGATATAAAATGTCAAGAAGCTAATTTAAAACCTGATTTAGTTGTTATGGTAGCCACTATTAGAGCTTTAAAAATGCATGGTGGAGAAACTGATTTATCTAAAGAAAATGTTGAAGCTTTAAAAATAGGAATTGCTAATTTAAATCAACATTTAGAAAATATTAAAAAATTTGGTATGAATGTAGTAGTAGCAATTAATCATTTTGCTAGTGATACAGAAAATGAAATTAATTTTTTAAAGAATTGGTGTTATGAAAATAATTATAAAGTAAGTTTCTTAGATGGATTTATTAATGGTGGAAAAGGTTCTATTGAACTTGCTTCATTAGTTAAAGAAGAATTAAATCATTCATCTAATTATCACCCTTTATATTCAAGAAATAGTTCTTTAAAAAATAAAATAGAAATTATTTGTAAAGAAATATATCGCGCTAATGGAGTTAATTATTCTTCTGAAGCTTTAGAAGATTTAGCTAAATATGAAAAAATGGGCTTTAATAATGCTTATATATGTATGGCTAAAACACCTAATTCTTTTTCAGATGATCCTACAAAATTAAATACACCGAGAGATTTTTATATTAATATTAGAAAAGTTAATCTTTCTAGTGGAGCTAATTTTGTTATACCATTAACGGGATCAATACTTACTTTACCTGGACTACCTAAAGTTCCTCAAGCAGTAAAAATGGAGGATGAATAATATGGAATATTTACTTGGAAAACCTGTCAGTGATCAAATAAGAGAAGAACTAAAAGAAAAAATTTCTCATAAAAAAAGAAAACCAGTATTATGTATTTTATTAAATAGAGATGATGAATCTTCTCTTGGATATGTAAATAATTTAGTTAAAACTGGTGGAAAATTAAATATTGAAGTTAAAGTTATAATTATCAATTCTTTACAAGAATATCTTTATAATATTAATTATGTTAATAATGCAAAAGATGTTGATGCTTGTTTAATCACTAGACCTTTAGTTAAAGGAATTAAAGAAAATGAAGTATTACCTTTACTTGATTATAAAAAAGATGTTGATTCAATTAATCATCAAAGTTTAGGTTTAATTTTAACAGGTAATGAAAAATTTGTGCCTAATACAGCTTTAGCTATTATTAAAATGTTAGATTATTATCATATTGATTTAGAAAGTAAAAAAGTATTAGTTATTGGTAGATCTTTATCAGTAGGTAAACCAGTTGCTTTATTATTAATTAATAGACATGCAACAGTTACTATTGCACATTCTAAGACTAAAGATTTAGATAATGAATTAAAAGATTATGATATAGTTATTGCAGCAATTGGTAAACCTCATTATATTGATTCAAACAAAATGAAACCAGGAAGTGTTGCTATTGATGCTGGTATTCATTATTTAGAAACAGGAATAGTTGGTGATATTATTCCTAGTGATAATGTTTCTTATATTACTAAAGTTCCAGGAGGAATTGGACCTATTACAGTAAGTTGTTTACTAAATAATGTTGTTACATGTTATGAGGAAAATACAAATGATTTCTAATGAAGAATATCAATTAGATTCTATTGTAGAAATGAAAAAAGCTCATCCATGTGCAACTAGAAGTAAACAATTTATGATTGTTAGATTAGGCGCAGATATTAAAATTAAATGCTTAGGATGCGGTAATGTTGTCATGCTAGGTAGAAATGATTTTAATGAAAAAGTAAAAAAAATTATTAAAAAATAAGAAAAGGCCTCTATATATTAATGGAGGTTTTTTTATGTTAAGATTAGTAAATATTTCTAAAAAATATGATCGAGTTATTTTTGATAATTTTTCTTGTTCTTTTCCTAGTAAAGGATTTGTTTTTATAACAGGAGAAAATGGAGTAGGTAAAACAACTTTATTTAATATAATTTTAGGTATAGAAGATATTGATAAAGGTGAAATATTTATTGATGATAAAAAGATATTAAAAAAAGATTTTGTTTTTATAAGGAAAAATTATATCAATGTTATATTTCAAGATTATGGTTTAATTGATTATTTTTCAATTGAAGAAAATTTAAAAATACCTTTATTAAATGTTGATAAAAAATATACTAAAGATGATTTTATTAAAGTATTAAAAGAAGTTAATTTAGATAAAAAATTAAATGAGTTAGTAAAAAATTTATCAGGTGGAGAAAAACAAAGATTAGCAATAGCAAGAACTTTATTATTAGATAAAAATATTTATTTATGTGATGAACCAACTGGCTCTTTAGATCAAGAAAATACGACTATTATTTTTGATATTTTAAAAAAGATTAGTTTAAATAAATTAGTTATATGTATTTCTCATGATCAAAAATGTGTTGATAAATATGCTGATATCATTATTAATCTTAATAATAAAATTAATTATGATTATTATGAAAAAAATGATAAAAAAGTAACTATATATAAAACAAAAAATGTTAGTGTTAATGATAAATTAAAAATAAGTTATTATTCTTTAAATCATCATAAATTAAGGTCAATTATTTCTATAATTAGTAATTTTCTTATCTTTTTAAATTTATTTTTATCAATTATTTTATCTTATTCAATTAATAATAATATTTCTGATAATTTTAAAAAGAGTTTAGAAAATAATTTTATGCAAATAAGTATGTGTAAGAAAATTGAAAATAATTCTTCAATTAGTTTTAATAAAACATATCGACCTCAAATAAATAATTTATTAGAAGATTTATCTTCTTATAATTATAAAATTGATTATTGTTATGATTATTTCTTTTTAAATAGTAAAATTATATTTAATCATGAAGAATATGATTATACATTTAAACCATTAGAAGAATTACCTACTAATTATTTGTATTTATTAGATAAAGTTAATTCTCTAGCGTTTAATGAAGTAATTGTTAATGATGAAGCATATAAAATATTAAATAATAATTTTGATTTAATTATTAATAAAACAATTAAATCAGAAGATAATAACCATAATATTGCTATTGATAATCTTAATTTAAGTTTTAAATTTAAAATAGTAGATGTTATAGAAGAATTTGGTTTTATGAAAATACCACTTATTTATTATTCTAATGAAAGATTGAAAGAAATTATTAATAATATTGAATTAACTAATTATTCTACTTTATTAAAGAAAAAAGTTACTTTATTAGATAGATTTAGAGAATTATCTTTTGATAATGAAGAAATATCTTCTTATAAATATAATATTTGGACTAATGAAATAAAAAAGATAAATGATCATTTAATAAATAAAGGTTATAATGTTATTTGTTCAAGTATAGATAATGAAAAAAACCTTAAAGATATTTTATCTACAATTAATTTAACTTTTAATTTATTTTTAATTATCTCTTTTGTGATTACTTTCTTTTTAATGGGTATTATTATTTATTCATTAATTATGGAACGTAAAAGAGAGATTGCTTTAATGAAAATTAATGGCTTAAATAATAAAGATGTAAAATCTATTATTAATTTTGATGCAGTTATTATTAGCTTAATTAGTTTTTTAAGTGTTGTTATTATTCTTAATTTTGTTCTTAATATTTTTAATAAATATCTTAAATTATATTTAAAAATAGATAATTTTTTAGTTTTACCCAAAAAAATAATTTTTAGTTATGATATTTATTTGTATCTTTTATTATTTTGTTTATTTATTGGTCTATTATTTTCTTTTATTCCATTAAAAATTTATTTATCAAAAAAAGAATGTGATTTAATGAGGGAAGAATAATGATAGAATTAAAAAATGTTAATAAAAAATATGATAAATTAATTTTAAGTAATATAAATATTTCATTTGAAAGTGGGCTTATTGGTATACTAGGAAGCTCTGGATGTGGAAAGTCAACTTTATTAAATTTAATATCATTATTAGATAATAATTACGAAGGTGATATTTATTTTAATAATATTAATTATAAAGATATTCATGATAAAGAAAAATTTCGATATGAAAATTTTGGTTTTGTATTTCAAAATTATCAATTATTTAATTTATTAAATGTAAAAGATAATATTTTAATGTTTTCTAAAGAAGATATTAATACTAATAATAAAATTAATGAAGTCTTAAAATTAGTGCATTTAAAAGTTAGTATGGAACAAAAAGTATCTACTTTATCAGGTGGAGAAAAACAAAGATTAGCAATCGCTAGAAGTTTATATAAAGG
>URVS01000100.1 GCA_900551385.1 uncultured Mollicutes bacterium
ACCTCTTAATATAAAGATACCATATATTTATACTAATTAAACAATTTTTTATTATTCATCATCATAGCAATCCTCTAAATAGCCATAATCAGCCCCTACTTCTTCTCCATCGTATTCAAATATTCTTATTCTCTTGCTATCTTTATTATTATAATCCTTACCTTCTCTTAGATAAAATTTATCATAATATCCAGCTTTATAATCTATTATATCATCTTTTATATAAGTATCAAAAAATGAATCAACAAGATATTCTTTAGAAAATGATCCACATGATTTACATTTATATAGTACATTTTCATAAACAAAAAATTTATTTACATTGCAAAAAGGGCAGTTTATAACCATATAATATTCATTTTTATCATTATATTTATTTTTTAATCTCCAAATTCTTTCTACTAATGAATTAAATTGTTTTAATGTATTATTATTATAACTCAATTCAGATAAATGTTTTTTTATATAATGGAATAAAAATACATACACCTCTATCATTTCATTATAAGAAAGTTTGTTTATATTTAAATTATTATTAAGATATTTTTTTAATTCACTTTTTAAATAAATTTTCAAATTATCTTCAGGAATTATTTTTTTTAAATAATTTATACCATGTTCATTATTCATATTCTTCTCCATAGTCAATATATTTATTCAGTTTTAAATGTTTTTTTCTTTTATAATAAATTTATTTATTACTTTATTTGTAATTCTTTTTTGACAATCATAATCATTAAATTTATATCCTTTAATAATTATAATAGCTAATTTTTTTAAATCATTTATTTGAGAAACATATAACATTTGATTAGCAAGAATATCATAATCTAATAATTCATTTAATATTTTATAATTATTACATTTATTAATAATATCTACAAAATCAATATTAAAAATAAAATGTATATTTCTAATTTTTTCTTCCTTTAATTCTTTATTTAATTTATAAAAATTATTTATATCTATATTGCTATCACATTCTCCTACATAATTATTTATAACAACATTACCAATTATATCTTCAAAATGATCAAAATATTTATCGTAACAAATTTTATTAATTAAAGCTTTAGATAACAAATTAAATTCATTTTCTTTTTCAATCGATAATTTATGTTTTTTACTTTCTTCTATAAGTAAATATAATGATTTAACCGCTATTAAAATATCTTCTGCATTTAGTTCATTTTGATTATATTTTAATATGTTGTATTTATTATTAACATCCATATCATTTATAAAAACACCTTTATAAAAATCATCTAAACTTACCCCAAAAATATTGCTTAATGATATAGCGTTTTTTAAATCAATTCCTACAACATCATTTTCCCATTTAGAAATAGCTATTGGGGAAACATTTAAAATATTAGCCAATTTTGTTTGAGAAAGATTCAATGATTCTCTATTTTTCCTTATATAATACCCTAATTGCATGTTATTATCTCCTTTAAAGCATCATTATCATCAATAATATTATCTTCTAAATCTTTAAATGTTAAATTTATAATTAAATTAAATATATAGCTAATATAACTAATATATTTTTTTAATGATAAATTTTCATTAAGATAATTATTAAATATTTTTTTAAATATAGAAATATTATATAAATACTTATTATTAACATTTACTAAATAATCAACACCATCATATATTTCATAAAAATCTGTATCATGCAAACGATATTCTTCATCAATTCTAAAATCTTTTTCTTCAAAATCATTATTTAAAAATAATTTATTTAATTTTGCTCCTTTAGCAACTAAATCTTTACAGGTTTTATATAATTTTTCTATTTTAAAATTAATAATAAAGCTTAATAAATATGATTTTTCTATTTCATTTAATGTATCAATAAATACTTCATAATTATTTTTATCAAATTCATACATAAAAAGCATAATTATATTTGAACTTAAATACTTATTATCTTTTAAATATTTTTTATATAGTGTAAAAAAACCTTCATTAAATGTCATTTTATTATTAAGTATTTGTAAGCGAATATCTTCTAATTTCTCCATATCAAATAAATAATAATATTTAATAATACATTCTAATTCTAATTTTTCTTTTTTTGATAAATAAGAATAAATATATTTTTGTAAAAGATAATCTTCTTTTCTTCTATAATCTAATGCATTAATAAATACATTTTTGTCATCAGATAAAAAATGAAACGTAAATAGCTCAAATAAATAACTGCATGAACCATTTCTTAATTGATAATCAATTTCTATATCTTTATTTAATTTACTATTTGGAATAATCAAATCATCAACTGTACAATTAAATATTTTAGCCAATTCAACAATATTATCATTATTTGGTATACTTCTTCCTTGTTCCCATTTATTTATAGTTTTAACATCATATATCATTAAATCCGCTAAAGAATTAGCAGTAATACCTATTTTTTTCCTATATTTTTTAATATTTAAACCAATTTCTTTTTTATTTGGATAAAAATCATATTTTTTTAATAATAAGTTCATTTCTATTACCTCTACAAATTAATTCCTGTATCTAATTGAATAATAATTGAATAAGAATAATTATTATTAAAAGATCTATATGTATCATATGTATTATTCTTATCACCAGTATATAATCTAACAGTAAAATATCCATTTCTATAATCGATAATTTTAACACTAGTAACAATTGGACTTTCATATGATAAAGAATATGTCGCATATTCACTATTCATATAATAAATCTTTAATCTTTCATTCTTTTCAATCTCCTTTTCATAAATTGATTCATTAGAATTGTTTATTTGCCCTCCACAAGAAGTAAGACTAATTAACATTAATAAACTCAATATTTTTATTTTTTTCATTTTTTGTTCTCCTTTTTACAAAAAAATTATCTCAAAATAAATATTTTAATAACATTCCCATTTTTGAAAAGAAAAAATTAATAAATATCTTTTTATATTAACCAATCGTTACACTTTATAATACTTATAAATTATTAATATCACAACAACTATATGATATTGCATTAAATAAAAAAATAAATATTTTTAACTTAATTGATATTTTACCTGGATTTTATGAATATCATAAATTAAATCATTCAATATCTAAAATCATAAGTCAAAAATTATTTTTAACAGAAACAATAAAATTATTTTTTTGTTAATGAAGATTTTTTCAAGAATTGTATTCATCTTACTAACAAAGAAAAAACTGAATTTAGAAATCATTTTAGAAAAATAATTGATAAATATAAAAATAATTACAAACTAATTTTCATATTCTAAAGAATAAATATCATCAAATAAAATTCTTTCATTATTATTTAAAATTAATTCATGTTTATAATTATCTATTTTTTTTACATAATCTAATTTATTAACATATATTCCACCATTTTTATTTTTATCTTTTATAAAATAGACAATATTAATATAAATATTTTCTTTTAAATGATTATTAATATATATTAATTTATCATTAATTTCTTGTTTTATTTGATTAGAAATAATCTTTTTTTCTTCTACTATTCTTTTAGTTTCATTAATAGCTTCTTCATAACCTGTTAATGCTGAAAAAGGCGCAAATTGAGCTGCTCTATTGATTCTTAACATTTGTTTATGATTTTTCGAAACATGATGAGGCAAATTAATAATATCATCATATTTACTCATGCTTTATGCCCTCCAATTTGCTTATTTCTTTCTTTTCCTGTTGCACCTTCAACAAAATTATTACCTTTTAATATAGCGTTTTTACCATATTTTTTTTTGATATTTAAAATAGTTTTCTGAACCTTTTTTTCTTTTAAATCTTTAACTTTTTCAATTTCTTCTTTTTTTAATTTATCTTCATAATTACAAAATAAATCAATTTGTTCATATTTTTTATATTTTTTATAATTTTCTTCTTTAATTAACCCATTACAAGAAATATTAATCCTCCTGATTAATAAATTTTTATCAACAATTTTATCATATAAAAAAGAAATATTTTCTACTAATTTTTTAGTAGAAGAAGTAAAATCATTTAAATTAATAGAACCATGACTAGGTTTAGGTACTTTTCTACCATAATAATCCATTTCATATTTACCATGATAATCATTATTATATTCATAACCTAAATATAAAGAAACATTGCAAGTTAATAATTTCTTTTCTACTAATTCAAGAGATAAATTATCCATCATTTCTTTAACAACTACTTTACCTTTATTATAATCATATCCACATTGTAAAACTTGTCCACTTGATAATGAAGTAGATTGAGGCTTATAATCTTTTATATCTTTCATTGTTGTTGGTTCATATCCCCACGCATGGTCAATTAACAATTCGGCATTAATTCCAAATTCTTTATATAACAAATCTTCATTATAATAATCATCATTATTACCAAGTGAACATCTAGCAATATCACCCATAGTAAATAATCCTAATTTTTCTAATCGTTCTACATAACCATGACCAATTCTCCAAAAATCTTTTAAAGGTTTATGAGACCATAATTTTTTTCGATAAGACATTTCATCTAAATATGCGATTCTAACTCCATCTTCATCAGGAGGAATATGTTTAGCTACTATATCCATAGCAACTTTAGCTAAATATAAATTAGTTCCTATACCCGCTGTAGCGGTTATTCCAGTAGTAGCTAAAACATCTTTAATCATTAGCATTACAATTTCATGAGGAGTCTTATTTAAGTACTTTAAATATCTAGTAATATCAATAAAAACTTCATCAATAGAATAAACATGAATATCTTCACTAGAAACATATTTTAAATAAACATTATATATTTTTGAGCTTATATCAATATATTTAGCCATTTGAGGAGTAGCAATAATATAATTTAATTTTAATTCAGGAAATTGTTTTAAAATATTAATATCACATGATTCACCACTTAAAACATTACTTTTTGCTCTTTTAGAATTAATATCTTTAACTTTTTGAACTACTTCAAATAATCTTGGTCTACTAGGTATACCAAATTCTTTAAGACTAGGAGAAACTGCTAAACAAATAGTTTTTTCAGTTCTCGAAGAATCTGCGACAACTAAATTAGTTGTAAGAGGATTAAGCCCTCTTTCAACACATTCAACTGATGCATAAAATGATTTTAAATCAATACAAATATAAACACTCATAAAAAAACACGATACAATATTATTTTATATCATGTTTTTATTTTTAAAAATTAATTTATCTATAAATGATTATTTCTTCCATAAAGAATGAAGATTACAATATTCATAACATGTAACAATTTCTTCACCATCTAAAAGAACAAAACTAGCTTTAGGTTCACTATTAACTTTTAAATGAGCAATCATAGTTCTTAAATTTGTTTCTAAAATAATCCATTCAATATGATGTTCTAATAACATAGGATGTGGAACTTCTCCTATTTTAACGTTAACAATATTTCCATCTTTTTCTATAACTGGAACATGTTTTTCAACACTAGCATCAACAATATTAGCGTTTAATAATTCCATTTCATCATTACAACATGATAATTTTCCACCTTTATCAGTTAATAAAGTAACTATATTTCCACAATGTTTACAACGATATATTTTCATAAATTTTCCTCCTTATTTTTAGAATAATTCTAATTTTAATTTACCTTATCATTATTATTTTGTCAAGAAAAACAAAAAAAATTAAAGTGTTAATCTAAATTGAAAAAGCAACAGACAAAAGAGATAAATGTTGCAAATTGAA
>URVS01000101.1 GCA_900551385.1 uncultured Mollicutes bacterium
CCTAAAACTAAAAAAACGCCCTTAATCTAAGGACGCAATAAACGTGGTACCACCTTAGTTCCTATATCTAGGCACTCAAGAGTTAATAACGCTAACAACACGGATAAATTTACTAAATTTCAAAATATCAGCTCCAAAGTGATCCGTTTCTAATAAAATATATCATTTTCCACCAACCAATGATTCTCTATCATATTCTTCATAGGCGTCTATCTTTTTCATAGCCTTTAATTTATTATGACTAAAAACAAACAAATTAACAACATTTATAAATAAAATTAAGCAAAATTGTTAATTAAATAATTAAATATTTCCAAATAACTTCCTCTTCATAATCTTTTCTTACTTCAAAAGTCTGTTCTTCACATGGCTCAATTGTCTCAACTGATTTCAATGTACCCCAATCATCATTAAATAAATATTTAAAATCTACTTTGTATTTTCCTTTATTTAAATTATATTTATCATCATAAGAAAAGGCTAAGTCCTTATTTGAGATAATTCCTTCTTCTTCTATGCAAAATTTAAAATGAATAGAATTTTCTTTTATATATGAATTTTCATGATATTTATCATACGTTTCAAAAAACTCTGGTGTAAATAAAAAGTTATATTTTTCACTACCTATTGTTCGTATTTCATTAGTTCGCTCATCTTTAATTAGAATAAATATTTCATTTCCTATTCCATAATATTCATATGTTACGTAAAGAGAATTAGAATCACTAGCATTTAAATCATATCTTTTTTGAGTACCAACTATTTTTTTTAATTCTAATTTATTAGATGTACTACTCTTATCAACTAAAACTTTAATATTATAAACAAATTTATTAACAATATTATATTTATTGTTATCATTATCTTTATAAATAGAGCTAGAAATTTGTTCACAATTATATTCATACCATCCCGGTTTAAGAAATGTTCTATTATCACTTATATTACTTATAAATGCATTTACTTCTTCTTCAGTTGCTTTTTTACCTTCAAAAAACATTGGATCATTACAACTTGTAAGTAATATTAATGGAATTAATAATATTATTTTTTTATTCATTTTCTTCACCTCCTATGGTTTTTTTATTGGTGGAGTAATAATTGTTCCTCCTCCAGGAGGTATTATACTTCCTCCACTTCCCATTGGCATTTTACATTGACTACATGCATTTTCTAAAAACGATTTATTATGTAGTGATGTGCTTCCTTCCGCTCCGCATAAACATTTTGCTACGTGATGAGTTAATGATTTAGCCATATATACATTATATACATGTTCAGCGCTAAATGAATAGCCACATATTGAACATCTTGATGTATGATTTGTAATATTATTATGGAAAGTAAATTTATGCATTTCAATATAATAATAATCGCAACCAATGTTATTACAATTTAGTCTATGTGTTGTTTTATCTATAGAAGTAGCCTGCATATTGTTATTATTTTCTATTGGCAACTGCATACCACAAGAACATACTTTTGTATGTGTAGATTTATCTTCTTTCCAAGACAACGAATGTTCGTGAAATCCTTTATTTTCATTTAAATATTCTAAAATATATTTTATTGCAGTAGGATTCTTTGTTTCAAAATTATGACCTATCCAAACATTATCTGGTTCAGAGCAATGATCTTCATCGTAATAATATCTATTATTCTCATCGCCTAATAGAATGCTTTTTCTACTTTTAAAATTAAATTTTTCTTTAGTTGTATTTCTTTCATAACCTAATTGAGAATCTAAATTAACTGCACTATCTGTATTAATGCTTTCTATATCTTTATGATTAATGTTTACCAACACATCATTTTCAAGCGCAGAGCCTAATGAATTTAAGAAATTACTAAATGCTGTTAGATACCCATCTTTTTCTTTTTCCAATTCAGCAAGTACATTAGAAGTAAATGTAATTGCATCAAAAATTTTTCCAAATTTAGAATCATCTATTAACAAGCTTATTAAATTAGTTAAGGCACCTTGTAAATTATTTAATATAGTAATAAATTGATCTTTTGTAATATGCCCACCTGTACTATTAGATAATAATTGAGCTAATTCATCTATTCCATCTGCATTACCTGTAAAATATTGAATTATTGTGTTTGTAAAATAAGTATTTGTTTGGTAAAAACCTATTGCTAATGAATTGACATTGTTAGCTTGTGTATTAAAAAATATAGAATAATCATTTATATGATTTTCATCAAGCATATCATCATATCCTTGGACATTTTCAGGTCCATTTATTATTTTCATTAAACTTACATATGCTTTTGCCCAATCACTTCCCATATATGGTGTACCTAAACTTATCATGTTATTAACTATTTCAGGATAATCAATAGAATATAACATATTAATTAATCCACCACGAGAATGTCCAACAAGATTAATTTTTGATAAATAGCCATATTGATTATTTGCTATATCTGTTAATATACAATTTAATGATTCTTTAAATTTTTCATATAATTCACTATTTGTTCTAGCTACATTTCCATATCCCATATCACCATCATATAACAAAACAATTTGTGAATCTAAATTGATACTTTCATTACTTTTCAAACTTGTAAAACTATAATAATTGTTATTCTCTACCATCTTTTCTACATGAACAACATTATCTGAATAAAATTTATATATATTTATATTTTTGTTTTTTATCAAATTACCATTTTCATCAATTCTATTTGATTTACATAATTGATAAGGTAATTGAATATCATTTATTTCATATAGATTATCGCCTCTTTTTATTAACCAATCATCAACTTCTGCTCCCATACCTTTTGTTAAAACTGTAACATTTGATGAAGACATTATTTTTTTATTATTTATACATTCTTCAATAAATTGTGAATATATAAATTCTTTATCATACATAAGATTATAAGTAGTGTATCCTAATGGATCAAAAAAATTATATGGTTCTGGAACCACTTTATCTCCATCCATTACACCAGCTACTACTAAACTAGATACAATTATACTTGAAACTATTGCCATAAACATCTCCTTTAAATTGGTTTAATAATATCAAGTACAAAGTCCTATGTCAATATATTTTTATTAGTTTTCTTTAATTTTTATTAATTATTTTTTAATTTTATTAATCTAAATTATTTATTATCTTTTTAGATCCATCTTCATTATATTTTTTATTTATTAAATGATAAATTAAATATATAGCCGGCATACCTAAATTTGTTTTTAAACAAGAATTAATTATTAAAGTTTGTAAACTATTTTCATTTAATGGTCTTATTCCATTTATTAATAAACTAAATTCCCATGAGAATTGAACACTGATGCCAATTAAACATAAATACAATATATTAACAATTTCTTTTCCACTAATTAATGTATAAATAATTAAAATTAAATAACTTATTACTAAAATAATACCCATAATTCCATGATAACTAGTTGTAGTTCTAAAAGTTGTAATATTATTTTCTCCACCCATAGAAGCAATACTAGGGCAAATTAACCACCACATTATAATTAAAAATAACCAATATTTTGCTAATTTATCTTTAGATACTAACACCCAGATAAAAATAAAATTTGTAATACCATAACTCATTGACATCCAAAATAAAACTAAGAAAGTATTTAATGCATCTTGTTGTATTCCATTAATAAAAACAATACGAGAATGAGATAATAAATAAAAGCCTCCAAAATCAACAAGTGTATATAAAATCCCACCAAATAAAGCAAATAAGACAGTTAAATTTCTTTTTTTAAAAATAAGTAAGGTTAATAAAATTATAATAAATAATATATCTAAAATTATATATAACAAATTAAAATTTCTAGTTGGATTTATTTGCATTATTAAATCCTTTCAATTTCAACATTATCATCAAAAACATTTGAATCAATATTAGTTAATTTATTAAGAATTACTTTCTTTATTTTATTATTTTTAAATGCTTCATTATAAATATATTTAATAGATGAAGGTAAATTAATTTCTTTTAAATTATTATGATAAAATGATCTAAATGAAATATGTTTTAAAGATGAATTATCTTCAAAAACTAAATTATCTAAATTACATTCATAAAAAGCATTAGATCCTATTTCTTTAACTTCTTTATTAATATTTATTGAATTAATATTAGTTTTATAAAAAGCACTTGGACCAATATATTCTACATTATTTAAACTTACATCCACTAAAGAAGAACAATTCTTAAATAAAGCATAAGGTAATTCTTTACTATATAAATTAACTTTATTTAATGAAGAACAATTTTCAAAAGCATTTTTACCAAATGAAGTTATATTTTTTAAATCAATTTCTTTTAAATTTTTACAATCTTTAAAAGCATAAGAATCAATATTAACAATATTATTAGATAAATTAACTTTATTTAATAAAGGACATCTTTCAAAACTTGATCCAGATATAGAAACTATATCACCTAATAAAGAAACTTCTTTTAAATATTTATTATTAAAAAAAGCATCTATTCCTACACTAGTTAGATTATTAAAAGATAATTTTTCTAAATGTGTATTTTCAAATGTTCCTTTTAATATTTGTTTTACATTATCTAAACCAGTAACACTTTTTAAAGATGTACAAGTTGAAAAAAGATGATCTGCTAATATTTCAACATTACCACCTAAATCAATTTCTTCTAATGACGAATTTTTAAAAGCATCATAACCAATATTTTTCATTGTTGAAGGTAAACTAACTTTTTTAATATTTTTATTATCTTTAAAACATTCTACACTGATAGAATCAACAACATATTCTTCATTATTATAATTAACACTACTTGGAATAATAATATTGTTAAAATAATTGCCTTTAACAACTGTCGCGGTTTTTTTATCAATATTAAAACTATATTTAATAATAGAAGAATTATTATTACTGCAACTAATTAATAACAATGGAAAAATTAAAAATATTTTTTTCATAATATTACCTATATTCATTCATTAATATTCCACCTGCTACACCGACATTTAATGAATCAATATTATCCATATTTATTTTAACAATATAATCAGAAATTAACAAGTTTTCTTCTTTGACCCCTTGTCCTTCATTACCAAGAACTAAAACAAATTTATTTTTAACATGATATTCTTTATA
Organism: uncultured Mollicutes bacterium; assembly: GCA_900551385.1. Lineage (GTDB taxonomy): Bacteria > Bacillota_I > Bacilli_A > RFN20 > CAG-449 > CAG-449. Next base: position 5,127 of record URVS01000101.1, read on the forward strand.
ATCTATCGCGTTCTTTAAGCTAGTAGAAACTATTTCATAACCTTTTTCTTTTAAAGATATTAAATCAACATCATTATAAATAGGTAAACTAAATATAGCTCCTTTAGTAGAAGAAATAACTTTATCATTATAAATAGAAGCTGTATCTTTACTTAAAATAACTCCAGAATAAGAAAAAGCTAAAGCTGTTCTTATTAAAGTACCTACATTTCCTGGATCTTGTACACCATCTAAATATAATAATTTATCTCCTTTAATTTCTTTATTTTGAGGATAATAACACACTCCTATCACATTAGAAGAAGTTTTGTTAATACTTAATTTATCTAATATAGGTTTTGTAACTATAATTTGTTTAATATCTTGATATTCTTCTAAATAAGATAAAGTTAAAATTTCTTTTAATAAATTATTTTGTTTAGCTAATAAAATAAAATCTAAACCATCAACTAAAAACATATTCTTTTCTTTTTTAGCGTTATTCTTTTTTAATTCATTTAATTCTTTAATATAAGGATTTGTTAAACTAGTAATTATCATTTTCTTACTCCAAAAGTTAATTTTTCTTTTTTTATTTTATAATCAGGAC
>URVS01000102.1 GCA_900551385.1 uncultured Mollicutes bacterium
TCAAAAGCATAATCTAATTCATTTAATAAATCTCTATTTTCTTGTGTATCATTATTGTTATCTTCTATATCTATAACTAACCCACTAATCATTGATGATAAAATTTCTAACATTTCATCAAAATTATTTAATGATATTTCATTATTTCCTAATTTTAATAATAAATATTTCTTTATAACATTAATTGTTCTATTTGATAACTTTTTCATATTTTTTTCCTTTATATTTTAATTATAACTAATTTAACCTAAATTAATATAATTAGCTACTTTATTATTTAAATATTAAATTAGGATATTTCTTTTTCATATAATCATTATTAAACAAATAATCTATCCATTTATAAAAATCATTATCTAGATTATCTCCATGCATTCTTTGAGAATATCTTAATAAACTAATAAAAGATAAAATCCAGTCTAGACAAATATAACTTAATAATATTATTGCAATTATTAAATAAATTTTATGAGGTAATTTATGAATCAATTTAAGAAAAAATGGTAATAATATTACACATATTGTTCCCATTAACCCCCATAATAAACTAATAGGAATTGTAGTTCTACCATTGATATTCATAAATAAATGACTATAATCCCAACTAGATATTCTAAAAATATATTCTTCTATAATAGAAGCAAAATATTCAAAAAAACCACCTAAAAATGCCGCTAATAAAAACATAATAAATATATTATTAACCTTATATAAACAAAAACTAAATAATGTTAATCCAAAAGCATATACAACATTAAAAGGGCTTATTACTGAAGCTGATGAATCAACATATTCTCCTTTAATAATAAAAAATAACATTGTTTCATATATGTTACCTATCAACCCGCCTAAAGCATAAATAAATATTAAATCTAATTTATTTAAATTAATTTGTTTTCTTTGCAATCTTAAATAACTAAAAATCTTCATATTTTTAGTATTTATAAATATGTATATTTTTATTATAAAATAATCATAAATGTAAGTTAGTTATCTATTTTTAATTTAATTAACTTTTTCTGCAATAAATCTTTCAATAGATTCAAAAGGCATATTTAAAGCAATTGCAAATTCTTGGCAAATACCTTCTTTTAATTTATCAAGAAATTCTTTATCTAGCATAGATAAAGTATGTTTAGATAATTTTAATTCTTCATTACGATTAACTAATGTTTTAATTAATTGGCATATTTTATTAACATCACCAGTTCTATACATTTCTTCAAATTTTAATCTTCTTATTTTTTGATCAGAATACCATACACTTTCAAGTAAAGGAATATTATCTATTACTTTAAGTACTTCTTCTTTTTTCATTACTGGTCTAATTAAGTTTTTGTTATCTTCTGGAATAAATATTTTTGATTGATCAGTTTCTTTAGCAAAATATGGTTTTAAAATTAGATATGTTTTTGGTCCAATTCCAAAGTCTTTTATTTCTTTATCTATAATTTTACACACCCCAGAATCTTTTGTTACAACAATATCTCCAACGTTCATTTTTCACCATTGCATGACAAAAATATAATTTTTACCCAATTAATTTTTCTATGCTAAAACCTTTCTTATAGCCTAATTATAGCACTTTTTTTAATAAATTTCTAATCAAAAAAATTTTTAATCTAAACATTCTAAAAATAGTTTTGCAGCATGTGAAAGATTATGATCTTTTAAATAATATATTTTTCTAATATATAATTTATTTATTGGTAAGCTATATACTGGAATAAAAATATTTATTTTTTCTTTTTCAGGCATTGGAGCAATTACAAATGTCTTCATTAATCTACCCATTTCTAAGCTAGATATAGTAGATGTAGTAACAACAGGAACTTCTACATTAATATTATTTTCTTTAAAATAATTTTGTAAATAAGTATCATATACTCTTGGATAGATTACTTTATCATTATTTAATGTTCTATATTCATATAATTTTTTTACTTAATTTCTATCAAATATATGTATATTTATAATACATTGCTTTCCTTTGGATAAAATAAATTTGTATTATTTTTTATTGTAAATAATATTGATTAAAATTTATCAATTACAAGGAGGATTTATATGTCAATATTTCTAGCTAACTCCATTGGTGATAATGTTGTCTCTGCATTGACATCAATGAATTTATGGACTGCAATTTGTAAGTCTATATTTATTATCCTTTTAGGTTTCTTTCTTGCTAAAAAGGGTATTTTTAAAGAAGGTACAGGTAAAACACTTACTAAAGTTGTTATGATAGTTGCTTTACCATGTTTAGCATTTACTTCTTTTATGTCTAATATAACCCAAGAAACTTTTACTTCTGCAATTTTTGCGTTTGTTTGGGGTTTTATTATTTACATTTTATTCATGTTACTTGCTAAATTATTATTTATATGGGAAAAAGACCCTACTAAAAGAATAGTTATGGAAATATTATTTACTTTCGGTTCTACTACATTCTTTGGTCAACCTTTAATTAGTGCTGTTTTTCCTAATGCATTTAATGATTCAAATATGTTCAACGTTGCTTATAGGGTATTTTTATATTCTTATGCTTATATTGCAATAAGTGGTGATAAATTTGAAAAAAGTAGTATTGGACCAACTTTAAAAAAGATTTTTTTAAATCCAATTATTATTGCTACAGGTTTAGGATTTGTTTTATGGGCATTACAATTAATTCCAGGATCTTATGATGAATCTTCTTGGTGGACTATTAAAATGTCTAATACTGTTGCTTCTTTCTGGAGAATTGATGTTTCTGCTCCATGGTTATTCCAAACAATGAAAACATTAGGTTCTTTAGCTTCTCCATTAGTATGGTTAGCTATTGGTTGTACTTTAGCTAAAATTTCCTTTAAAGAAGCTGCAAGTGATAAAAAAGCATGGATTTATTGTGGTATTAAATTAATTGCAGGACCAGTTATTAACTTATTACTTTTATTATTAATTAACGCTACTATGATTAAAGTTACATTTAATGTTGTCGCAGCTACTACATTAATGTGGGCAGTTCCACCTGCAACAGTTGCAGTAAGTTATTGTATTAATGCTGATAAAGAAGCCACATTTGCTTCAAACTGCTCATTACTTGGTACACTTACATCTGTTGTATTTATTCCTGTTTATATGATTATATTAACTTTATTACAAAATGCTGCAATATTTGGATAGGAGGTTCTTATGAAAAAAAGTATTGTTTGTTATGGTGTTAGAGATTATGAAATCCCAACATTTGAAAAATTAGGAAAAGAATATGATTATAATTTAATTTTAAAATCACCTTTTTTAACTAATGATAATGTTGAAGATGCTTTCAATAATGAAATAGTTATGGTTAGAGGTAATTGTTTCTTAAATAAAGATTCTTTAACTAAATTAAAAGAACATGGTTTAAAATATTTATTAACTAGAACTGCTGGATATAACCATATTGATATTCAAGCTTGTAAAGAATTAGGTATAGAAGTAGCGTTTGTTCCTGGTTATTCACCTAACGCAATTAGTGAACTTGCTTTAACTTTATCATTAATGCTTCTTAGACACACTGCTTATACTACTAATTTAACCCATCAAGGTGATTTCAGAGTAACAAGTACAATGTTTTCAAGAGAAATTCGTGAATGTACAGTTGGTATCTTAGGCTGTGGTAGAATTGGTTTAACAACTGCTAAATTATTTAAAGGTTTAGGTGCTAAAGTAGTAGGTTATGATGTATATCAATCTGAAGCAGCTAAACAAGTAGTAGAATTCTTACCATTAGATGAATTTTTAAAACAAAGTGATATTATTTCATGTCACATGCCTTATATCAAAGGACAAAATGAAAACTTCATTAATGAAGAATTTATATCTAAAATGAAAGATCATGCTATTTTAGTAAATACCGCTAGAGGAGAAGTTCTTGATTTAGAAGTTGCTGTTAATGCTATTGAAAATAATAAACTTGATGGATTAGCAATTGATGTTATTGCTAATGAAAAATCATTATTCTTTAAGAATTTTGAAAATGGTAAAATGGACACTCCATTACATCAAAAACTAATTGATTTATATCCTAGAATATTAATAACTCCTCATGTTGCTTCATCAACTGATAAAGCATTAAATGATATGATTGAAGTTTCTTTACAAAATATGGATGAATATCTCAATACAGGTAAATGTAAAAATTCATTAATCAAATAATATATTTTAGTATTAATAAAAAGAGTTAAGTTCAAAATTTAGCTCTTTTTTTAGTAAAAAATTTATCATGCCGAAAATTTCAATTTTTAAAGTTACAAATATGCCAAAAATTTCAATTTTTAAAATTATTAATATATTAAATTTGGGATTTTTTGATAAATATAAATTTTAAAATTTTTGTAAAATTATATATTTTCTTGTTTTATTATATTTTGAATTTCATCAATGATTTTATTACATATATCTAATGATAAATTAAATTGTTGTGCTAAAGCTAACATATCTTTTTTATTAGGATTACCATTTCCATTAACTGTCATTTCATGTTCTAATTTATTAGGCGTTGATGTCAAATCATAAGCTGGAGATAATTTATATCCTTTTAATTCTTCACTATACAAGAAAGAAAAATTTTTTCCATGATCATCAAGATTTTTATAAAATACATTAAAACACATTCTTCTAAATACTTCATACATATCATTCTTATCAACACATATATTTTTAGTTACTTGAAATAAATGATAATAATCCAAATTTGGAATTCTATGTGTTGTTTCTAGTAATGCACATAAAGATACCATATGAATCCTTTTATTATCTTTTCTATCAAATCTTTTTGCACCAAAATAACCAGTACAAATTTTAGATTTAAATAAATAATAATCATTAACATTAATTCCACATTTTTTAGCTATCATATTTGCTTTATATTCTTTTTCACCAGCATTTTTAGCATCTAAATAACATGGAAACTTAACTATCCATTCTTCATTATTAATATTTATATGTACTTTAGGTCTTGCACCTCCACTAGAGCCACCTAAATTAAAAATTTTATCAAGATCATAATTATCATTTTTATTATTTAATATTTTTTCACATTCTTTTGAAATAACATCTAAATCATATTTTTCATTTATATTTTCAGTATTTTTACATGGCTCATAATATAATCCGCCTAATCCACTTCTTGATAAAAATGTCAATTTTTCAAGAGGATTCAATTTATCATAATTTAAACCATTTTTTAATAGCATTCTTCTAAGCAATAATTCTCCCCAGCCATCTGGTAAACTATCTTGAAATACACCATATAAACCATCAAATATTTGTTTTTGATTAATATATATTTTATTTGTTAATGGCAAAGAAAAAGGCGAAATAGAAAAGCCTGATTCAATCCATTCTTCATCATATTGAAATGCTATTTTATTATCTTCCATTTCAATAAGATACCCCACTATTTTATTATTATATTTAACAATAACTTTTTGTATCATAACTTTATATCCTTTAAATTTGTAATTTGTGTATGAACAAATAATTTATTAAAATCTTCTAATGAATTTAATACTTTTGCAATTTGAATTAATGATTTAAGTGATATTTCACCTGTAGTTTCAAATCTTCTAATAGATCCATAACTAACCCCTGATTTAAACGCTAAATCTTTTTGAGTAATTTTTAATTCTTTTCTTCTTGCTATAACTCTATTTACTAAGTTTTTAATAACTTTTTCTTC
>URVS01000103.1 GCA_900551385.1 uncultured Mollicutes bacterium
CACAATTGAAATTAATGAAATAATAGATCCAAATATCAAATTATGATTAAAAATTCTTTTTGAAATTACTTTATCATTATATTCAAAATACATTATTCCTTTTAACATTATCTTATTTTTTTCTTCATTAGATAATTCTTTAATAGATTCTGTTTGAATCATTTCTATAGAAGCAATTATTTCTTCGTAATTATTAAAATATTTATTAGATGTAAGAAGCATTTCATCAGCAAATTCTTTAGTAATATTCAAAGAGAGTTTTTTAGTATTCTTTATTATATTACAACAATCTTCAACAAGAACAATCATAAATTGTTTTATACACTTTAATTCAATATTCTTTATTTTTTTGTATACATTAACATAAAAATCTTCTAATACATATACATAATTTGAATCTTCAGTATTATAACTTTCTTTATAATCAAAATAATGTTTTTTTGTACTTTGTATTTCTTTTTTTATAATCTCTATACACTTAGACATTTCTTCTTCTTTTTTATTATTATCTAAATCAAGTTTATTAATATATTCGATTGTAGAAATAATAATTTTTTCAACTTGTTCAGGCACTTTAGTCCAAAAAAACATATCATGATACCCTTTAAAATTACATAATGAAGCATAAAGTGGCGCTTCCCAATCTAAAGGTTTTAATAAACTAATATGATTATAATATTTTTGAGCTGTTTGGTAGTCACCATAGTCCCAAGTTCTTTTAGCTAAAGCATATAAATCATTTATACTAATACCATCTAATTTTGAAGATAAATCTTCAATTTTCTCTTCTTGTTTATCTAATTTTTCAAATAAATTTTGAGGCTTATTTTCCATTTTTAATAGTCTCCATTTTTATTCTTTCAGCTTGCAATTCTTCATCTGTAATATCTCTACCATCAATTAATTTAGATGTTTTTCTAGCAATAATTCTATTTTCCACTAAATAATCTTGCATATTATTAAGCATATCAATAGTCTTATTTAACTTTTCTTCCATAGAATTAATCTTAATATCTTTTAACACATCTATTTGATTTTGAAGTAATTTATTTTGCTCATCAAGATTTAATAATTCAATATCTTTAACAGATAATAACGATTTATATTGCTCTATATCTTGAGAAGATAATTTATTAGTTTCATATGATTCTTTTAATTCATCTTTTAATCTTAGAACTTCTTCTTTATATTCATTATTTAATCTTTCAGTTTCTCCATAAATAGATGAAAAATAATTAGCATCAAATTCCACTCTAACACCTTTAATATAATCGATATAATAATTAATTAAATCATAATAAACTTTCAAATAATTAATAATACTATCAATACCTAGATTCTTTTCTTTTTTATGTTTATGGTCATTACATTTTTTAATATAATCAGGGAGTTTGTTGTATGTATAATCATCCAATTTAAGAACACCTAATAAAAAACTTTTTATTGATTCTTCTTTAACAAGAAAACCACAAGTTCTAGATTGATCATAAACAACATTATTTTCATCTAAAAAATATTTAATAGTAGCTTCTAATAAATCAAGATAAGAATCATAAAAAGAATTACTTTTTGATTTTATATTTCTTTCAAGAGTATTAAATCTCATTGTTAGTGAATCATTAAATAATTTCATCTTCTAAAACCTCTTATAGTATTAATGTCGATACTAGAACCATATCTTTCATTAATAATCTTATATAATTCAGTATAATCCACTCTTGGAACTAATGGATAAGAATTAGCACGTTTATATGCTACAATAGAACCAACAACTTTATTAAGTGAAGTAAAACCAACCCATGTATTAATTCTATCCAAGAATAATTCATTACAATATCTAGTTTCTTTATTACTTAATTTCTTTATTTCATAAATATATAAGTCATCTTGGTGATACTTAAGTGGTTTATATGGTTGTTGAGTATAAACATATTTAACATCATTAGGATAAAACAAATCTTCATTAGGAATCATAGTTAATTCTTCTAGAGTAGGCATATTATAATTTTGTGCATTAAAAATTCTAAACTTAAAAAAAGGATCAATTTCAACAATCATTCTTTTTGCTGAAATTGGAAACATCATAAAATTTTCACTAAAGCAACTATGTAAGTATATTGTTTGATAAATAACATTTCTTTCATTATCATCTCTAGCTTTTTTCATTAATGAAGTCAAAAAATTAGTCTTCTTAACATTATGTCTTGTTATCCCATTCCATCCTTTTTCATTTTCTGATGTCATTCCAATATCAGTTATCACAAATTCATCATGTTTATATTCAGAATCCCAAAATGCAATATACCCATTATTGATAACTGTAGCCCATCTATGAGCAGGATATGTTTTATCAGGATGTTTTAATATATCTACTGGCGTGCCATTAGAATCTAAAATAACATTTAAAGTTCTCATCCAATAATCAAATGGAGTTTCTCCTTCAATTATTTTTTCCTCAAAAGGAGGTTCAATTGGCCTTGCATTTATTTTTTCATCGCTCAAACCATTTTCTTTTGCATACTTTATCCAATATTCTTTCAAATTATCATAATATTTACGTTCATTCTGCATAAATTCTTCATTACCCATACTTCTAATAACTGATATAAGTAAAAACTTCTTTATTAATTGTACTTCATCTCTTTTTAATTCAATTGTTCCTTCGGCATTTTGTAACTTATTTGAAAATAAATTTCCAAATTGTGATTCAATTCTTTTATTTAATTTATCTTCCACTTCATCAGTATAAAATCCTTTTTCAGAAAACGATTTATCAATCTTAATATTTTCTTTAAATTCACCTGTTTGAACATTAAAAAGACAAAGCTTATCAGCAAATTTTCTTAATGTCAACATTGGGACATAATGTGAATTAATCATTGCTTTTCCTCCTTCTTTTATTTTCACTCAAATTACAACTATCATCAAGTATCTACAAGCTATTGCTTTATTATTTCATTTTAACTTAAATTAATATACTCTAGTTTAGTTTAACATACTATATGTATTCATTAAAAACATCCTATTAGTTAATGGTGTTATAAAATTGCTATTTCTATTACTTCTAGAGTAATACATAATTTAAAAAAATGATTACACTTATTTTAGAAAATTATACTTATTTGATGATTCCTTTCATAATACCAACGAGTTGTCGTGTTTGAGTTTCACTATGTAGTTATAACGACTTTCCTACTTGGGACTTTCACCATTTAGATGTATAACATGCCCGTCACACTAAAAAATACCAGTATTTACACTTATTTACTGGTATTTCATTACATTTTTATTTTTGTATCGTTTTAAGCTGAAATCACTATGATTATTTCGCATTATAATTCAACAAATAAAACAGAATGTGCTCTAGCCTTTTAACGTGGTTCTATCAACAGTATACAAGTCTTTAGCCAAATAATGACTCATAACTGAGAACAAATTAATATGAACAACATTATCTTTTCCAACTGCTGCTATTACTGTGCTCTCTTCGCCATAGTTAAAAGCCCATTTTATTGTTTCTTTAAACATAAAGAATTTAGCATCTTGTTCAATCAATGATTTAATTATTGGTGCATAAGATTTAGATAAGATTTTTAATTCATTTTCATTCATTAACAACATCAACTCCTATTAACTAATAAATCAATCTTGACTTAATTTCATATTTTCTTCCAATATCTTATCTATTGCATCAGTATGCATAGAACTCAATGCTTTTAGAAAAGCAATAATATCAGCAATATCAGTTTTAATGTTATGTTCAGATAAAGAATTAGATACGCTCAATACAAAATGAATCATTAATTTGTATGTATATAGTAGAACCTTTTGTGCAGACATATCTACCATACCAGTTGTTGCATTGAAATTATATCCACTTGCATGCGACATATCTTTTGAAATTCTATATAAGGTCATTACATCTTTGCTTTCTGCTTCATTATTAACAAATACATCTTCGATTAAAGTTCTTACATATTTATTAAAGCTCTTTTTTTCTTTAGCAAGGAAGAATAAACTATTTCTTCTTAATTTCCAATAGAAACTTTGATAATTATTCATCTTATATTTGTCTTTATAATAATTATCATAAATATCTTTAATTTCTTCTTCTGGAGTTGATGTACCTTCTAATCCTAATTCTTGGAAATGAGCATCAAGTTGAATTCTAGAAGTTATCCAATATGCTTTCTTTATATATTCAAAATCTTCTTGTGATTCAACTGATCCTATTGCATAAAAAATACTATACTCTTCTACGAAGGATTTGAAACAAGCAATTACATGCTCTCTATATCCTAGAGATAAAGAAGTCATCATATCAAGAACTAAATATCTTACTCTTTCAAGAAACTGCCATGTAAATGCGTCATATCCACTTGGCAAATTGCACACTTGATTTTTTATCAAATGAATTAGCTTTTCCATTTCTTTAATGTTATGCACATTATTAGCAAGTAATGGATTATAGAAAAATTCATCGTTGAAATCAGAAGCAGATTCATCATAATCTAGCAAATTACAAGCCTTTAAATATTTAAACACAAAGTTCAAAACTTGATTTACATACATTTTTCTTACACTAATAAGAGCCTCTTGTGCTTCTGGATTCATTTCACATCTTGGATGAATAAACATTGAAAAGAACTCATATAAATGAACCTCACTGCCATCACCTAATGGATATTTTTCCAAAAGTTTTGAAAATCTAATATCATCGTGAAGATTTTGCTTCAAATAAAAACAAGAATCATCGATTGATATTTTTCTATCTTTTAAATCTCTTTCAGAACAATTAAAATGTTCTAACATAGCTTGCTTTGCTTTATCTTTATCAGCTTTCAATCGAACTATATTTTCGTGTTCGAAACCTTCTGGCATTTCTTTCATTATGGAATGAAAATTATCATCATCTACATAAGCATATTGATACCTATATATTTTCTTTTGGTTATCAGATATATCTCCACTACCATCCATCTTAAGAATAGCCATTGCTTCAATTATTGCTCTTGCACTTAAATCAACACCAGCCGATTCAATATTTCCAGATAAATAATTAGTTAGAATATTTAAAGAGTTTGAAACAATATCACTATTGATACCATAAAAGAAATAATCGTTATCTGAGATTTCATCACAATTATAATGTTTCAATATTTCAACATCATGTTTTCTTAATACTTTGTAAAGATTATTAATATCATATTGTTCTAATTTTTTTGTCATATTTTTACCTCCAATATAATCATTACTCCGTTCATCTTTACATAGTAGTAAAAGTTTTTGATTTTATTAACACCTCTATTTAAATATCTAGGGGTATTCCATATTAAACAATTTTATCTTCTCGTTCTTTTTCAGTTCTCCTGAATATTTCTTCTTGTTCCTCCAATTGCTCTTTATTGACAATGAAGCTTGCGCTCCTTTATTATTTAACAGCAATATGTAATGTTTCAGTCATATAATCTTGGAAATTGCTAACAACAGATGGTAATTTAGCTGTCAACTCTTCTAACACAACACTTGATTCCAAATTTAAATTATTTATCATCAACCTATAGTTAGTTATAATACCATTTTTTATAGTAGCATCTATTCGAGCATCTCCAACTGAGTATATTGATGAAGTTGTTCCACTAATATGGAATGAAACATTTGCGTTATTAAATTCACCATATTTAGCAGATATTTGAATTG
>URVS01000104.1 GCA_900551385.1 uncultured Mollicutes bacterium
CTTTAAAAACAATTTTTGCTAAAAAATAAATTTGCTTAGGTAAAATGAATGCTTAATATTTTTATAAAAGAATATAATAAAATTAACAAAAATAAACTTTCTTTAAACAATAAAAAAAGTTGTTCGCAAAAAAAATTTAATTTTTTACCTACTTTTAAAATAAAGATAAGAAGACAAAGTATTCAAAATAATCAAAATAAATTTATTGAAAAAGTAGTATGGAGTTCAGTGAAAAACAAAAATATGGCAATAGCAATTGGAATGAATCCTTCTAGAGCTATACCAAGCCAACTAGATAAAACTAATGAATTTCTTACTTATCTTATTTATAATTCGGGAAAAAAGTATGATGGTTATTTTTTAATGAATTTATACTCATTCATTCAGACTAAATCATTTAAAAAATCTAAACATTTAGATCAAGTTGAAGTTATTAAAAATACAATAAACTCATTTGCTTTAAAGAAAAAAAATAAACATTTAGATATTATATTTTTTTTTGGAAGGTCGTTTTATATTAGTAAAAAACAATTAAATTTGTTAAATGGTATTAAAAATGCTCATCTTTTTGTAACATGCGATACTAATAATTTGCATTGCCATCCAGGAAGAATGTCTATTAATCAAATATCTTTAAAATATAAAGGAACTAAAATAAAGTTAACAAACGGCCGATATATTTAAATATAATTTTGAAAGAAAAATTGATTTAATTAGTTTATAAAAAAAGTTTTTTTGATTATTGCATTAGTTTTTGATATTTCTAAAATTTATTGTTTGTTATTTGTAACAAGTTCTTAAATAAATAACACAAAAATTTTCCAAATATTATTAGTGCCTAAATTTAGAATTTTATATTTCATTAAATTATAATATATTTTATGCAAAAATCATATTTTCATTATATAAGAATAAATATCAACAATTAAATTTGTAGAACTATAAATTTGAAATTGATTTTCTTTAGAATATGAAGTATATGTATAATCTCCATCCCAAAATTTAATATATCCACTTTCTTGAGTTAATGTTGGAAAATAAGGTAATAAATCCTCATATGTTTCGTTTTCTAGAACAACTAGACTCAATATTTCAGCGTTATTTTCCATAAATCTTAAATAATGTGTATCAGAATCATTTTTTACAATTTCTATATTATCTGATTTGCTAGAATTTACGTTTTTTTCACATCCTGTTAAAAAAGATATGAAACTTAGACATGTTAATGAATAAATTATTAATTTTATTTTTTTCATATAATTAGCCTCCTAATTTTGATGCATTGATAAAATTGGACCATTTGATCCATCAATCCAATTTTCTTCAAATATTGATGGAAGCGATGATAGTGTTATTTTATCTTTTCTTGTACAATTACTTTTTGGGCTTCCAGCAACAGATTGTTCTTTCATTGCTAAATAATAACAATTCGAAAATTCACCATTTGTTTCAACGCCAGCTATATATCCAAATGTATTGCTAAATTTATTACTTATAATATCGTAAACAAGACACATTGTAACTTTTGGCCTTATAATAGATGCTTCTTCTGTATTTGTTGGAATCATATTGCCTACAATACCACCTAAAGAATAGATGATTTTATCATTATTATATACGCTTATTTTACTTGAATTAATGTAGGATTCAGAAACTTTTGCTCCAACTAAGATTCCAGCAATACCACCAATATTAATGTTTCCGTTTCCTTTAGTTGCAACACCATATATATTACCATTTGTAAATGCTGAATATTCTATATATCCATCAGAATGTCCGACAATGCCACCAACATTCACATAATTGTCACAACTATTGATATCAGTTGAAATACGGATTGCAGAATCTTTTACTTGGCAGTTTGAAATTACTCCTGAGTTATATCCAGTTAGGATACCCGCTGAGATGCTAACATTTGAGTTATTAATTCGAATTAATCCATCATTTAGACATATTATATTTTCTAATACGAGATTTTTAATTGTACCATCATTTTTGCCAAATAATCCGATGTATGGATATTCATTACTAAAACTATTTGCTTTAATAGTGCAATTTTTTATTATATGTTTATTTCCATCGAATGTTCCATTAAATGCTGAAGATGTACCAGAACCACCTACATCTATTTTTTCACCTTGTAAATCTATATCAGATGATAATTGATAATATAGTTGGTTAGAATTTGAAAAATCTGACAGCATAGACATTAAATCATGTTTGTTGTTGATTAGAAATGGTTGTTGTTGAGTTCCATATCCACCACTATAAGATTCTTTTCCTATCGTTATATTTAATGTATAAGCCTTTAATCCATTTATTAGAAATTCAATGCTAAATTTTCTTCCAATAGTGTCTTTTTTTATGTTTAATGTATTTTCAACTAAATTTGCTACATCGTCAGATGATAAATTCAAAGAATAATCCATGTTTTCAGTGTTATTTGTGATTGATTTGTTTAAATTTATTTTAACTGAAGTGTTTTCTGGTAAAATAATGTTTGATGTATATGGTGAAATATTAACATTGATCCCTTTTGATTCATATGATAATGAATCAATGTAATCGCAAGCAATGTTTAATTCTCCACATTTTTCAGCATAACTTTCATAGCACATGTTATCAAAAGCTTTTTTTAAATATGTTATTTGTGAATTATATGTTGTCGAATCTAATATATCCCAAATAGCAATAGCGTTTTTAGCAGATATTATTTTTAAAGCAACTCCATCGTTGTTAAATGATTTTGTCCAGGCTTCATATAAAAAGCCTGATGCGGTTCCTGTGCCAAATTGTGTTTTATATTGAAATAAATCTGATGCAGTAACAGCACCATTAATATCTCCACCATATGAGTGATAATTAAGTCTACTATAATAATGTGAATTACTTGTTGAATTAGATTCATATTGAGATAAATTGACAGACCCTTTTATTTTGGCTTCACCTATTGCGGTGTTTACTATTACATTTAAAGAAGCTGCTACACTTTTTTCAGCTTCAGATAATTCATAAGATGCATCTTGAACAAAATATTTACTTATTTCAAGTTTTCCACCTAAAACATAAGTGTTATAAACATGTGTGCCATAAGTTCTTAATAATTCTTTTGCAGATATAACTGAATTAACTTTATTTAATTCTCTTTTGAATGATGATGAAAAAGCATTATTTGTGTTCTCATTTTTCCAGTCAATGTTAACAGTATATTTTGGCGCATACCAATAATAATATTGGTAGTTTTCTATTTTTTGTTTCCAAGATTCTAAGTTAGAATTAGTAGCAAATTTTCCACTTATATCAGTTGTTACGCTATCTATATCTAAATTTGCATCAACAGATGTTGAAAAAACTTTAGAATATTTTTGAGAAAATTCATAAGCCGAAGTTGCCTCTATACTAGATGCATATGTATCTGTATCTTTTCTTGCACTAATTAAATTTGTAAATAAATCGCTATTAGAGTCGAAAATTTGTGGATTTTTGTTATCCTCAAATGTATTTGTGTCTGAAACATCAATTGCTGTAGCTAATAATGAATAATAATCTTGATTGTCCAAATTAGCAGCTTCTGTTTTGGATGGCTCATTATTGAAAGACACTATAGTGCATGTTAATAGCCAAATTAAAGAAATTGGTAATATTTTGTTTTTTAATATTTTCATGTTAGATCTCCTTATAATATCCGCATTCATCGCATTCCCCAAAGCAACTTTTAGGTTCATATTTTTTTAATTTAGTTAATTTTCCATTTTTTAATAGGTATGCTCTATCAACATTTTGAAACATATGACAATGAGTAACTATTAATATTCCTGGTGGATTTGGCCTTTTCTTTAAATCAATTAAGAAATTATTTAGAATTCTTGCATGCTTAGAATCTAAATTGTTAATTGGTTCATCTAGAATATACAAATTTGCATTATTTCTAGAAAATGCTCTTAATAGTGATACCATTTTCTTTTGACCACCACTGCAAACTTTTAATTTTTTTTGATTTAATTTTCCATGCTCATATGAATTACATTGTAAATAATCATTATATAGTTTTTTATAATATTTTTCATAACCAAAATTGTTAGCAGCTTGTGAAGCATAAGAGTAAATATAATCAATTACTTTTCGTGAAAATAAAGGGTCATCATCATCTTCCTGCATTGCATATCCTATTGATCTTCTAAAAACATCTATTTGATTGTCTTCAATTTTTTGGCCCATATAATATAAGTTTCTATTTGTAAATTTTTTTATATCTGGTGCGTTTACCAATGATTTTAATATACTAGATTTTCCAGACCCATTGTCTCCTAAAATTACAACAATTTCTCCTGGATTAATATATAGTGATTCGTTTTGGGCAACTAATAATTCTGGAAATTCTATATGTAAATTTTCAATATATAGAATACTATTTTTATACTTATTTTCCATTGTACTACCTCGCTTTTTAATGAACTTTTGATTTTAATATAATGATTTTTATCATTGTGAATAATATGGTAGTAATAACTATTGTTGTTCCTGCAATAGTATCACCTATCATAATAAGTAGAAGAAATGAAATTGATGATGGTAACACGTGTAACATAAAATTAATCATAAATAATGAATTGTAGTATAATGATTTACTTCCACTAATTAAATCTCTATATAAATTCTTTTCTTCTTCTTTTCTATATAATAACGCAATGCATGCTTCAACAAAAACATCTAAAAGTAAAATTAAACCTATATATAGAAATAAAGTGGTTACTAAATTTTTTTTAGCTTTAGAGAAAGTATATATTTCATTATATGATGCTGTGGCATTTGAAAATCCAGCGTATATATAATTTGAATTGATAGGTGTGTCACCACCAACAAATATAACATTACCTGTTTCGTATATCGAAGGGTGTTTTATATCATATAAATCTTTAAAAATATATTTTATTTTATATTCAGTTTGTTTATTAATAAACAAGGAATCGTTAATGGTTATTTTATATTTATTTGCAATTCTTTCAGGAATTGCAATTTCATAATTACTCAAATTTGAATAAGAACCTAAAACAATATTTTTACTAGATAATAATGAATAATTATCATAGAATACTTCATTGATAAATTGATAAACTTCAGCATTGATTAAAATGTTATTTTTTTTTAATAATATATCTATATCATTTTTATAATAATAGTAATAATTTTTTTCAAATTTTCTTGTATCATAAGCTACATATGTACTTTCACAATTATTAAATGCTTGATATGCATGAGAAACTTCATTAATCAAACTAGAAAGGGAAATGCCAAATATAATTAGCAATAAAAAATTGATAAGCAATGTAACAATATATTTTTTTGTTTTAATAAATGATATAATTCTCATTATTATGCCTTCTTAATCTTGATAATAGTGTAAATATAACTTATCAGTATCCCAATTATTGGAAGAATTATACATAAATAAGAACTTATTATAGCTTGAGAATATGTATAAAATGCTGTTAAATTTAATATTGATATATACACTGATAACAATGAAAAGATAAGCATGAAAAATATAAATGAGATATTAAAAACTGAAAAAAGTTTTACAATGTTTTTATTACCATTTTCTTGAATATATTTATAAATTTTATCTTTTTTATTTTTGGCATTAATAAAAAAGCACATAAATGAAGTCAA
>URVS01000105.1 GCA_900551385.1 uncultured Mollicutes bacterium
CTCTTTTCCGTCCTTTGCGATAACCTGGACGATCGGGATATCAAACTTCTTCGCGAACTCAAAGTCACGGTCGTCATGAGCCGGCACACACATGATAGCTCCTGTACCATAACTTGCAAGTACATAATCAGAAATCCAAATTGGAATTTTTTTACCATTTACAGGATTGATAGCATAAGCTCCAGTAAAGACACCTGTTTTATCTTTATTAAGTTCTGTTCTTTCTAAATCAGATTTACTTGGATTTGTTTTGTCATTTTTAAACCATAATCTTAGATTTCCATTTTGTCCTTGAGATGGCATAGAAACATTATCATAACCAGTATACATATAATCTCTTAATGAAACGATTTTATTTAATGGTAAATAAGTCGTTTCTTTAGGAAATGTCTTTTTAAAATCAGAACGAGATAAATATGTTACATTACCAATGTTACTTCCATCAATTGGTGCATTGCCATAACTAGATGCACCAGTAAATCTATTTTTAACCAATTGATTTGTATTTGGATCTCTTTTATAAATCATATTATTTTCAAGATTAAAAATTGTAGAAGCATTATCACAATCATTTATATGATGACTATCATTCATTAATTTAATTTGATATTCGCCTTTATCTAATTCATATGCTCTAGCCCCATTATTATTTTTATCATAACAATCATAAGAAGCAAAATCATACAAAGAAAAAGATAATGTTACTTGTTGTTCTTCATTTGGTTTTAGCAATTGAGTTTTAGCATAATCCATTAATTTTACATGTGGTTTTTCTATTCCATCTTTATAATATGGTGTAGTTATATAACATTGGACAACTTCTTTACCTGGAACATCTCCAATATTTTTAACAGTTACTTTTATTTCAATTTTAGCTTTACGATTAGTAATATTTTTTTCTTTTTCATTAAGAAGATTTAAATTGTCAGAAATTATACTATCTACACGCCATTCAAAACTTGTATAAGATAACCCATAACCAAAAGGATAAGATACTACTCCATCATATCCTTTACCATATTCATTATCTATATCATCAAAATAACCTTCTTTATCAGCTGTTTCATACCAATAATATCCAAAATATATATTTTCAGCAAATGTTAATTGTTTAGTGCTTGTTAAATTAGCACTATTAAAAAAAGTAGGATCTAATTTATGATTATAAGTATAAGTAGAAGAAACATGTCCTGATGGATTAATTGTTCCATTTAAAATATTTCCAATTGATTTTGTTCCTACTTGTCCTGGATAACCAACATATAAACAAGCATCTATTTTATCATTTTTCAAAAACTTTGTTTCAATTGGATTACTTGTATTTAATAAAACAATTACTTTAGAAAAATTTTTAGTCACTATTTCAATCATATCTTCTTCTTCGGTAGATATTTGCAAATATGTTCTTGAACTATCAGTAGGTAATTTGTATTTAGGCTGATCCATATGAATATCAAATTGTTCGCCACCATATCGCATAATAGTAATAATTGCAATATCTGAAAAATTTTTAGCATCATTAATTAATTCTTCATTATAAAATGAGCTATCAGGTTCAACAATTTGGCATATACCACCAGTTCCATTATTTTCGCAAATTCTTTTTGGACAATATTCTGTATATTTGTTAAATAATTTTTCATTAACTTTAAAGCCTGTTTCTTCTAATCCTTTTTTTAAAGGAACTCTTGTTTCATCATTAACAGGAGCAGCTCCAGAACCACCACCAGTTAACAAAAATCCATTATCAGTTGAAGCCCATCCAAATAAATTAACATTGGTTTCATTTTTACTTAATGGTAAAGTATTATTCTCATTTTTTAATAAAACTATTCCTTCATTATTAATATTTTCTACTAATTCTTTACCTTTTGAAAGTGCATTTTGAACATGTTCACCATTAAAAGATGTTCCATCACCACATAATAAAGATGTAATTTGATTACTCCATTGAGCGCATAAAACATTTCCTACGATTAATGCTGTTAATATTATTCCCATAAAAGAGAATATGACATAATGTATTGGTTTAGGTTTATTTATCTTCATTTATTTTTGCTCCTATATTAAATAATCTATTATAATTTTATCAATGTTTATTGTCATATCAGCATTACCACCCCAAGGATGAGTTGGGCATGGATAAGCTGGGCATTGAAATTCTAAAACAATTGTATTATCTCCGACTTTCAAATCTATATCTAATAATGTTTTTGTTTCCCATTGAGTAAAGCGTTCATCCCATCCACCCTTCTCATATTCTTGGCCTTTAAAACAAATATCATTAGGAATAGCCACTTGTTTTCCATTAACCTTCATTGTAAATATTTTATTAATTTCAGCATCACCAATATCTTTTGGATTGCCATTAGCATCATAATTTAAAACATAATTACTGCAACCTATCATATTTAATGATGCTTTTTGGGCAATCTCAGAATTAACATGAAATATCACTTTATCATTTTTATATATTGATCCAAGATAAGAGCCTTGATTTTTACCATCCATCTTTGAAGATTCAATTTCAACATAATTACCACTCTTTTTATATTCTTCAAATTCATTTGTAACTAAAGAATTATTATGTTCTGCTTCAATAATAATTTTTTTATTAACTTTTTTTCCACAATTAACACAGGTACCTATTTCATTTTCCCATGTTAGATTATGTCCCAACATAGATATGATAGGTAAAGAAGTAATTTCATTTTTACATTGTTCATCTAAGAACATTTTTCCACACACACAAGAATAATATGTACTCATTCCATCAGTTGTACAAGTAGGTTCTTTACCTTCTATTTTATTTAATTTATGAATATGATTATCATCTATAAAATTAACTTTTAAATAATCAACATTAGCTAATTTTGCATTGTTTTTTTCATCATTTGAAGCTATGCAAATTAGTTTTACAGTATTAAATCCTTGTTCAATATTAAACTCTCCAAGATTTACTAATTTCCAATTAGCAAAAATAGAATAACTTCCTTTTTTATCAAGTGTCCATTCCATTCCCTCTAATTTTTCATGAGAAAGAGTAGTTTTTTTATCATTAATTTCACAAGAAAATGTTTCATCAAGATAAATATCTCCAGCTTTAGTTGGCGCCCAAGATGATGATCCATCTTCATTAACACCAACTGCTAAAGTATAAGCGCTACTTGCATTTAACATTAAATTAGCTCTCATATTTTTATTTGAATAGAAATTAAATGTTAATCCTCTACCATAAGCAATCTCACCCATATAAGTATTATTAGATGCCGTTTCAATATTAGATATTCTTGGAGTGTCTCCTTTACCAGAACTATTCATGACACCATTACCAATTAAATCTGTATAAAAAAATTCATTCTCATTATTTTCTATTTCTGCTTCTATTAATGAATAATTTCCAAACATCATAAATTCATAATTTTTATCACCATATTCAATAGTAATATTATGTTCTCCAGCACCAATAAAATAATTAGCATCAGTAATTACTTCATTATTATCTTTAATAATATAATTATTTAATATTTCAATAGATCCATCTAAATTAGTAACTTCAACTTTTAATTTTTCTTTAAAATTAACATATCTAGTTTGGCCATTTTTTTCAATTAAAGAATCATCAACACACAATTTATTTATTTTAATATCATCCATAGAAATAACTTCAACTGAATAATTTAAAGAACATCCTTCATAAGTAAATGTTACGTTTTTATCACCTTTAGAGAATTGTTTAGGAAATATTGTATATTCACCATCATATAATTCATCATCAATATTATCAGACCATTTTGCAACAAGTTTAAGACCTGTAGCATCAAAAGATTCACCTACTATATAATTATTTTTTTTAGCTTTTGAAATAACTTCTAATGATGTCACATATGGATCTTCATTATTTTCTTCAAAAGAACTAGAATTAGAATTAGTAATATTAGTTGAACAAGACGATAAAATTATTAAACATAAAAACAAATTAATTTTTTTCATAAGCCTCCAATAAAATATCTAATTTAAATATAACTTTAATATTTTATGTAAAAAATAAAATAATTGTAAGCGGTTAAAAAAGATGTGTGAATGGAAAATATTTTTAAATTTTTCTTTTTTTTTATAAATTTTTAAACCATTTTTATCTATTTTTTAGTTTTTTGTTAATTTGACAACGTTTTTTTTATGTTGTATTATCATTTTGATTGGAGAAATAACATGTTCAAAATTGCAATTATTGAAGACAATATAAATGATTATTCTTTGTTAAAAAGTTATTTAAATAAATTTTCACAAGAAAACAATATTGAATTTAATATTCAACATTTTGAAAATGGAATTAAATTTCTTGATAAATATTCTGCTAATTATGAAATTGT
Source organism: uncultured Mollicutes bacterium (assembly GCA_900551385.1). Taxonomy (GTDB): domain Bacteria; phylum Bacillota_I; class Bacilli_A; order RFN20; family CAG-449; genus CAG-449. The sequence continues at coordinate 4,374 of URVS01000105.1, forward strand.
ATTTATGGATGTAGATATGCCATATATGAATGGATTAGAAATATCCAAAAAATTAAGAAAAATAGATAAATTTGTAATTTTAATTTTTGTAACAAATCTTGCTCAATATGCCGTTAATGGATATGAAGTTGATGCCTTAGATTATATTGTTAAGCCAATTAGTTATTTTAATTTTTCTATAAAATTACAAAGAGCAATTGAAAGACTTAATAACACATTTGATACTAAAATCAACATAAAAACTAAGGATAAAATAGAAATAATTTCCTGCAAAGATATAATTTATATTGAAGTATTTGACAACAAATTAGTTTTACATACACCGACAAAGACCATTGAAACAATTGGCCATCTTTATGAAATTGAGCAAAAATTAACTAAATGTAGCTTTTTTAGAATAAGCCGATATTATTTAGTTAATATGAATTATGTTTTGGCTATTGAAGGATCATCTGTATTATTAGGAAAAGAAAGTCTACCAATTTCTAGAAGAAAAAAAAGTGATTTTATTTCTGCTTTAACTGAATTTTATCAAAATAGAAAAGGTATTTAAGATGTATGAATTAACTGAATTGTTTGTTTATCGCCCTATTTTTATGCTTGAATTATTATTAGGAGAATGTTTTTTCTTTTTATATTTAAAGCCTAGGAAAGGATTATTTTGGAGATTACCATTAGGTATTCTTATTTGTTTTGCCTTTTCTTTTGCTATTCCAATTTTATCATTTGATTCAATTTTTTGTTCTATTTTGTTTTTAACCATGTTTATGGTTACAGTTTTTGTCGCATATTTTATTTTTGATGAGTCATTTAAAAAAATATTTATCTTTGCTATGGGAGGATATACAATTCAACATATTGCTCAAGAATGTTATGAAACATTGATTGTCTTTATACCTCAAAATGTTTCTAATAATGGTGGAATGTATGGTAGTAATATTTTCACAATAGGTGGAAGGATTTGGTTTTTACAGATCTTACAATATACTTTCTATATTCAAATATTTGCTTTAATTTATTGTATTGCATTTATTTATATTAATTTCCAACTAAAAGATAAAGAATCTTTTAAATTAGATACTTCTTCTGCTATTTTGTTATCAATATTGTTAATTCCAATAAATATTATTTTTAGTTCTATAATTACTTATTCATTAAAAAATTCAGACATCTTAAGTAAATGTGTTTTACATATTTTTAATATATTATGTTGCTTAATAGTATTATTA
>URVS01000106.1 GCA_900551385.1 uncultured Mollicutes bacterium
TAGCACAATCAAAACCACATATTTCAATACTTCCTTCTGTAATAGGTTGAATTCCAACTGTACTTTTAATAATGGTTGATTTTCCCGCTCCATTAGGTCCTAAAAAGCCAAATATTTCTCCACCATATACTGTTAAAGAAGCATCTTTTACTGCATAAATTTTACTAGAAGCATATTTTTTAGAGAAATGTTTCAATTCATATTTAATTCCAGCATCTTTTTCCATAGGTTCATCTAAACTCCTTCCATTTAAAGCAGATTTCAAAGCTATTTGATCTATTTTAATTGCTCTTAATTTTAACATTAATTCATAATGAGAATCAGCAATATTAAAACCTAATTCATAAATAAACCATACACCAAAACCTAATATAATATAAACAATAAAGAATATTAATTGATATAGTGGGTGGAAAGTTAATTTTAAATTACTAATATTAAATGAAACTGATATATTATATAAATCTTCAGCCCATCTACCTAATTTATCTGCAACAAAATCAGAATTAATAAAGAAATAATCAACATTGTGTCCCATTGCAGAAAATAAAACATTCATAAATAACACTAAAACATAATATGCAAAAAACCATACCATCGAATAATAATATTCTTTTATTTTTGGTCTAGCAAATTGTTTTAAAGCCACACATAATATTGGCATACCAAAAGCAATTGCATGATTATACCAAAATTGTAAAAAATAAGGACTAAATATATTAATTGTATCAGAATAATTAGGTAAAATCATAGCAATCAATGCACCTAATACATTAATAAAATAAGTAAAATAAAATAATTTTTTTGGTTTAAATATTAAACAAATTGGCATTAAAAACATTGCTGTATTGCATAAATGGAATGGCCATGCCCATGGCTTTAATAAAGAATCATATTTATAAAAAGTCATAAAACCAATAAGTGTACCCAAAGATATAAATGTTAAAGAAAAATGAATTACATCTCTATGTTTATTTCTTAAACCAAAATATAATAAGAAAGGTATTATTATAGCAAATACATAAACACAAATACGATGTTCAATATGTAAATCAACAAATCTAAAACCTGGTAAAATATCACCAAATAATGTTCTTAAAAAATATGGTGGTAAAGTAGCAATATTGAATAATAAGAAAGAAATTATGATAGAAAAAACATCTTTTTTTGTTAACTTTCTTGAACTATCATATTGATTATATTTAACTTCATTAGCTAATTCTTTTTCGAAAACATTTACACTAATATTTTTAACAATATCACCATCATTAGCGTTAATTGTTACATTTGCTTTACCTTCTTTATTTGCTTTAATTTTATAATCAATATCATCATTATTTTTTTTAATAAAACTAACAATATTTTCATTATTAGAAGTACATTCTAAAGAAGTTAAATTATAATTTTTAGGTAAAAATTTTGATTTTACACTTAAAGAAGAATTCAAAGCTAAAATAGTAAAATTATTATGTTTATTAGGATATATATCTTTAATCCAATAATAAATAGATAAAGCAATAGATAATCCTATTTCTATTGGATATAAAATAGATAACCAAGTAATACCACCTTCATTATTAAAGAAGCCAAATCCTTGTGACATTATTAAAATTTGATCCATAAAGCACAAACACAAAACCATAATTGGTAAAGAAACAAATTTCACTAAATATTTAATCAATCTAAAATGATAAAATGGTCTCATGCAAATAAATAATAAACATGTTATTTCAAACCAAATTAAAAAATTGCTTATTATACCTAGAGCAGGATTAATTAATCCATCTTTAACTTGTGTAATATTAATAAAATAATCAGTATCACCATATATTTGAGCATCTTTAAAGCACATAAATCTCATTAAAAAAATAACAATTAATAAAATTGATAAAGCTCGATCAATAAAATTAATTTGTTTATTTGGAAAACGAAAATGTACAATCATAATATATATGACAAAAACAAGTGCACATATAATACCTATCAAATATGACATATAAATCCTCTAATTCTTTTCAAATTTACTTTCACATTATAACACAGCTAAAAGTTCTTATCAATAAACTATTCTTAACTTACTTTTAGCAAAGAAAGTATAATCTTTCAAAGATAATTTTCCATTAAAATGAATAAAAATAATTAATAAACATATATTTAAACTAGTTAAAGGAGATTTATATGGAACGAATACAACCACCACCAAATTATTATGGAGCACCTTATCCAAACACTGAGCCTTCTCCATATCCACCTCAAATGAATCCATATCCTCAAGAAGGATATCCTCTTCCAAGTAATAATCAAAGAGCAGGCGATGTGGATCAACCAATAGAAGAATTTTACGAATCATTTAATAAACTTGTATCTTCAAATTTAGGTCGCCAAGTTAACGTTCATTGTTCATTTACTGATTCAACTGCTTGGCATGATAAAGAATTTATTGGAGTGCTAGCTTCAGCTGGTGATAATTATATTATAGTTTTTGATAAAGAAAAAAATAGACATTATCTTATTGTTGGAGTTTATATCGATTATATTGAATTTTTCGATAAAATCACTATGGATGGTGTTACAACCAAATAAAAAATTCACTACAAAGTGAATTTTTTTAATTAACCCAATTTATTTCAGTTAAACCATTCTTTAATAAAAATTCATTAGTTAATTTAAAATGATTATTATTAAAGAATCCATTATAAGCTGATAAAGGTGAAGGGTGAGCAGAAGTTAAAATCAAATGTTTAGGATTATGAATATATTTCATAACACTTTTAGCTGAATTTCCCCATAAAATAAATACTTTTGGTGATGGATCATTATCTAACGCTAAAATAACATCTTCAATTAAATGCTCATAACCATAATTTTGATGTGACATCGGTTCATTTTTTCTAACTGTTAATAAAGAATTTAATAATAATACACCTTGTTTAGCTAAATATGTTAAATCACCATTTTGTTTCATTTTTACATGATATTCATTTTCTATCTCTTTATAAATATTTTTTAAAGATGGTGGTAATATAACATTTTCAGGTACAGAAAAAGCAAGTCCCATAGCTTGATTTGGATTATGATATGGATCTTGTCCCATAATTACAACTTTAACTTGATCAAAAGGAGTTAATTTAAAAGCATTTAAAATCAAATGATATGGAGGATAAACAATTTTAGATTTATATTCTTCCATTACTTTTTCATGTAACGCTATATAATAAGCTTTTTTCTTTTCTTCTATAAAAAATTCTTTCCAATTATTAATCATTTTTTCGCACTTTCACTAATAGGTTTAATATCTTTTTTTACTTTATTTTTATCAATTTTTGGCTTTAATGGTTTAACAAATTTCTTTTCTTCTACTTTTTTATCTTGTTTATGTTCCATTGCTTTAACAGGTTTTATTGGTTTTTTTACTGCAATTTCTTCTTTTTCTTCACTAGACATAGCTAAAGAATTATTGTTTGTACCAAGAATATAATCAACAACTTTTTTTCGATCTTCATTAACATTAATTGGCTTAATATTTTTATTAAAATTATTTTTTTGTTGAACTTTTAAAGGTTTAATTTCTTCTTTTTTTATTTCTTTAATTTCTTTTTCTTCTTTAAGAGGTGAAATTAATTTAATTTCTTTTTTAGTATCAATAATTTGAGGCTCAACTTTTTCTTCTTGAGTATAATTTGAATTATCAAAATCATTAATAGGAGCATTATTTTCTTCTTGATAAGGTAAAGGTGAAGAATTTTCTTCAATAACATCTATATTATATTTTTTAACTTTATCTTCAATATCTAAAGAAGTCATATAATCAGGTTGATATTTTTCAAATGTTATTTCTTCATTATCTTCTTTTTCGTTATAATAATCTTCCTCTTCTTCAATAGTCTCAATAATTGGTTCTTCTTCTAAGATAATATCATGTTCTTCATCACCAACAAAATGAACTTGTCTAGTAAATAAAGGTTCTTGCAATTCATTATCTTCTTCATGAACAACACCTAAATCAGTTACCCCAGTTGAAATATCATCAATATAATTTTGTGCTGGAGTTTGATTATTTTCATTATTTTTAAATTCATTAATTGGTTTATTATCATTAGCAATAGCTTCAACATTATTTTCTAATTCTGGAATATCATTTTCATCATTAAATAAAGTTCTATTTTTTTCTGATATTCTATTTTCTTTTTCACCTTTTTTCCAAGCTTTTAATTCGATATTTTCTAATTTATTAATATATTTTGCTTTGCATTTTTTAGCTCTCTTTTTTGCACGAGCTTTTCTATATGGTTTAGCAAACAATGAACCTATTGCCCAGAAAATAACTAAAATTAAAATCATGCCTACTATTAAAATTATCCATTCAATTTGTTTAAATTTAACAGTATCAACAATTAAATTCATAAATTTAATATATTTAGCAACTACTCTACTAATAAAATAACCGATTGTACCTAATCTACTAGCAACTTTACTATATAAATCTAAACAAGCAATATTACTAGAAGTTACTGCATTTTGAACAGTAAAAATTTTATCTAATCTAATTATAATAAATAAAGCAAATAAACCTAATTCTATAAATGCAAAAAATATTCTCCAGCCTGGAAATCTTCTTTGATATAATTTCCATTCAAAACGAGATTTTTCTTCATCAGATAAAGTAATAATATCTCCATTTAAAGCTTTATTTAATTTTCTTTTTCTAATTGATTTTCTTATTAAAATTATTATTCCAAATAATAAATACCAAATTATAGAAAATAATATAAATCCAATTAAATAAATAATTAAATCACAAAACCAATGAGGTATTGAATTTAAAAAATTATCAGGAAAGAAATTCTTAAAATAATTTAAAATATTATCAATATTTGAATATATATTTTCAAAAAAAGGAATGGCATTGATAATTGGATTTTTAAAAGCATCTATTTCAAAAGTAAATAGAAGTGCAAAACTAGTTATAAATATAATAATTAAACCGATTAATCTTTTCATATTTATTTTCCTTATTTAAAGTATACTTGATATTTTTTTATTAATCAATCTTTTAAAATTTATTAAAAGTTGTTACTCAACACTTTTTAAACTTTCAACCATATTTATTCTTTTTAAATTAAAATGAGCAACAATGTTAACTATTATTGTAAAGACAATAGTTAAAATAGATGCATATAAATAACTTATTGGTTCAATAGTTCTTATAAATCTAGCAGCTTCTATTTCCACAGTTGATAAAGTTACCATTGTTAAAAAATAACCTGCAAATAAGCCAATAGCAATACCGAATATTGTAATAATAATATTTTCTTTTGTAATATAATTATCAACTTCTTTATTATAAAAACCTAACACTTTTAAAGTAGCAATTTCTCTTTTTCTTTCTTGAATATTAATATTAGATAAATTATATAAAACAATAAACGAAAGCATAGAGGCTAATAAAATTAAAATAATAACTACACTATTTAATGATTTTAACATATTACTTGCACTTTCTTTAGCTTGAGATTTATATGTTACATTAATTACTTTTTTTGTAGACAATAA
>URVS01000107.1 GCA_900551385.1 uncultured Mollicutes bacterium
TATTTTCGTCCTGAAGTATTACCTTGGGCTTATGAATTATTAACAAGTGAAAAATATTTTGGTATTCCAGTAGAAAAATTATATATTACATATCACCCTACCGATAAAGCTACATATGATTTATGGGTTAAACTTGGTATTCCTAGTTCTCATATGGTTCCTTGTGAACATAATTTCTGGGAAATTGGTGAAGGACCATGTGGACCAAATACAGAAATGTTTTTTGATCGTGGTGAAAAATATGATCCTGAACATTTAGGTGAAAAACTCATTTTTGAAGATTTAGAAAATGATAGATATGTTGAAATTTGGAATATAGTTTTCTCTCAATATAATGCTGAAATAGGTAAAGATCGTTCTGAATATAAAGAATTACCTCATAAAAATATTGATACAGGTGCAGGTTTAGAAAGACTTGCATGTATTTTTCAAGAAACAGAAACAAATTTTGAAACAGACTTATTTATGCCTTATATAGAAGAAATTAGTAAAGTTGCTAAATATCCTTATGAAGGTGAATATAAAATTGCTTATAGAGTTATCGCTGATCATATAAGAGCCTGTACATTTGCTTTAAGCGATGGTGCTACTTTCTCTAATGAAGGAAGAGGATATGTTTTAAGAAGATTAGTTAGAAGAGCAGTAAGATATCTTAGAAAATTAGGAATAGAAAAACCTTTCTTATATACTTTAGTTAGCAAAGTTGCTGATAATATGAATTCTTATTATCCATATTTAAAAGATAATGAAGAAAAAGTAAGCAAAATGATAAAAAATGAAGAAGAAAAATTTGCTAAAACATTATCTATTGGTGAAAACATGTTAAGAGATATTATTAGTCAAACTAAAGAAGATAAAATTTCTGGTTTAGTCGCATTTAAAATGTATGATACTTATGGTTTCCCTGTTGAATTAACTGAAGAAATTGCTCATGAAGCTAACAAAAATATTGATTTAGATGAATTCAATCAAGAAATGCAAAAACAAAAAGAAAGAGCTAAAGCATCTAGAGGCGAACTTCAATCAATGTCTACTCAATTAATTGATTTAATGAACTTTACAAGTGAATCAAAATTTACTTATGAAATTGAAGATATCAAAGGAAAAGTTATTGGATTATTTAAAGATGGTAAAAAAGTTGATTATTTAGATGAAGAAGGTGAAATCATTCTTGATAATACAAATTTTTACGCTACAAGTGGTGGTCAAATTCATGATACAGGTACATTAGAAAATACAGATACTTTATTAGATGTTTATGATGTAATTAAAGCACCTAATAAACAACATTTACATTTTGTTAAAGTTAAATATGGTGTTGTTCATGTTGGTGATGAATTAATATGTAAATTAGATAAAAAAAGAAGAAATAATATTTCTCGTAATCATTCTTGTACACATTTACTTCAAAAAGCATTACAAGTAGTTTTAGGAAATGATGTTCATCAAGAAGGATCAAGTAATAATGAAGATTATTTAAGATTTGATTTTAATTATGATCAAAAAATATCTTATGAACAATTAAAAGAAATTGAAAATTTAGTAAATGAATATATTGCTCAAGATTTACCATGTGAAATTCAATATTTATCAAAAGAAGAAGCAATGAAATTAGATGCAATGCATTTATTTAATGAAAAATATGGTGATGTCGTTAGAGTTGTTAAATTTGGTGATGTATCTCAAGAATTCTGTGCAGGAGCACATGTTAAATCAACTGCTAAAATTGGTGTATTCTCTATTTCATATGAAGAATCTATTGCTTCTGGCATTAGAAGAATTGAAGGTAAAACTTCTTTAAAAGCATATCAACAATTAAAATCTAAAGATGATATTTTAAATGACTTAGATATATTATTAAAATGTGGTAATCCAAATGAATTAAATAACAAAATTACTGCTTTAAATAATGAAATGTCTTTATTAAAGAAACAAATTACAACATTACAAGATAAATTATCTTCTTATCAAGGAAAAGAATTAGCAGAATCATTTATTAACATCAATGATAAATATATTTTAATTACTAGATTAGATAATTTTGATAAAAAGAGTTTAACATCAACTTTTGATTATTTAAAAACTTTACATGAAAATTATATTATTCTTTTAGCAGATGTTTTTGAAAATAAAATTTCTTATATTGCAGGAGTATCTTCTTCTTTAAATAAAGAAATACCAGCTGGACAATTAATAAAGAAAATTGCTTCATTAACTAATGGTTCTGGAGGAGGAAGAAATGATGTTGCTCAAGGTGGAGGCAAAGATATTTCTTCATTAAATAATGCTTTAGAATTAATTAAAGGAGAATTAATTAAATGATAGGTAAAGTATTAGGTCTAGATTTAGGTGAAAAAACTTTAGGCATTGCTGAATCTGATTTAATGGGTATTATTGCTCAAGGAATTGAAAATTTCCGTTTTGAAGATAATAATTATGATAGAGCTTTAGATAGAGTCATTTATTATGTAAAAAAAGATGACATTAAAGAAATCGCTCTTGGCTTACCTTTACATATGTCAGGAGATGAATCTGAACATTCAAAATTAGCTAGACATTTTAAAACAATGATTGAAGAAAAGTTACCTAATATCAAAGTTGTTTTAATAGATGAAAGATGGACAACTAAACAAGCAAATAGACGTTTACTTGAAGCTGATTTATCAAGAAAGAAAAGAAAAAATGTTATTGATAAAATGTCTGCAGTAGTTATATTAGAGACTTATTTACAAATGAGAGGTTAAAATGAAAAAAGAAGATAATAAAATAATATTTGTTGATGATAAAGGACAAAAAACTACTTTAAACATCTTATTTACTTATAAAAATAAAGAAAGAAATCGTGAATATGTCTTATTTTATGATGAGATGAATCCAGATGACATTATTGCAGGTTATTTATCAGATGATAATGAAATTCTTGATATAGAAGATGATGATGAATATGATGAATTAGAAGAAGTCTTAAAATCATTTCAAGAAGAACAAGAAAATTAATTTTCACTATTATTTTTATAAATTTGTGTTATAATATCAAAGACTAGACAAGGAGAACAAAAAATGGCAAATATTGAAAAACAAATGCTTACTGAAGAAGGTAAGAAAAAATACGAAGAAGAATTAGCATATTTAATCGATGTTGTTCGTCCACAAGTTACTCAAGAAATTAAAGAAGCAAAAGAACAAGGGGACCTTTCAGAAAATGCTGATTATGACGCTGCAAGAAATAAACAAGCAGAAGTTGAAGGTAGAATTACTTATTTAAATAATTTATTAACTCATGCAGAAATTATATCTACAGACAAATCATCAAATGTTGTAACTCTCGGTTGTACAGTAAAAATAAATATTCTTGATGAAGATGTAGAAGAAGAATATTTAATTGTAGGTCCTGCAGAAGCTGATCCTGAATCAGGAAAAATATCTAATGCTTGTAAATTAGCTTTAGCAATATTAAATCATAAAGCAGGCGAAACTGTAACAGTTAAAGTTGATAATCCATATCAAGTAAAAATTATCGCTATTACTAAATAAGCCAAAGATTAATTCTTTGGTTTTTTAAACTAAGAAATATGAAATATGTAAGTTATAAAATTGATTTAGAAACAAAACAAAAAATAGAAAATTTTTATAATGATTATAAAGTACCTAACGATGGTGACTATATTTGTTTTTTTGCTAAAGTTGATAATTTAGCAATTACCATTTATGAATCAAAAAAAGGATATAAAGTTGTATTCACTGGAAAAAACGCTTTATATGAAGCTAAAATTTTCAATCCAGATGCCGAAATTAGTGAATCTAAATCAGAACGTAAAATAGATTTTATTGATTTAAATAATCAATGTGGTTCTGATGAAGTTGGTTTTGGTGATTTTTTTGGTCCACTAGTGGTAGTAGGTGTTTATTTTGATTCATCATTAACAAAAAAATTAGATTCAATTAATGATTCAAAAAAATTAACTGATGAATTTATTTTATCTTTTGTTCCTACAATTATTAAAAATGTTACTTTTTCTAAATTAACAGTTCATAATGAAAAATATAATTCTTTAATAAAAAAAGGTTATAATATGAACCAAATAAAAGCTATGTTACATAATAGAGTTTTATTAAATTTACAAAAAAGAAAACCAGACTGTAAAACATTCTATATTGACCAATTTTGTGATGAAAAATTATATTATAAATATTTAAAAAATGAAAAAGAAATTGTTAGAAATATTACATTTAAAACTAAAGGTGAATCTTACTATCCAAGCGTTGCTTTAGCTAGTATGATTGCTAGATATTGTTTCTTACAAGAAATGGATGTTTTATCAAAAAAATACAACATGAATTTTCCTAAAGGGGCTAGCAAAACAGTTGATGAATTTGCAACTATCTTTATTCAAAAATATTCATTAGAAGAATTAAAAAAAGTTTGTAAAACAAACTTCACAAACTTTTCTAAATTAGATATGCATTAAGCATGTCTTTTTTTTATAGATTTTTTATTATTTCTAATACTCTTTTAAATTCATCATCAATATCACAACTAAAAGTCATTCTTTCTTTTGTAGTTGGATGAATAAAAGATAATTTAACAGCACTTAACATTTGACCAAGTTGAGTAAATTCTTGTTTTCTTTTACCGTACACTTTATCTCCTACACATGGATGACCAATATATTGAAGATGAACTCTTATTTGATGAGTTCTACCAGTTTCAAGTTTACAATAAACTAAAGTATGATTTTTATATCTTTCTACTACATGAACATGAGTAGTTGCATCTTTACCATGATAAACATCAACTGCTTGTTTTAAACGATCATTTTTATCTTTTCCAATAGGCGCAATAATATCAATATCAGTATGAGGAATAACTCCTTCAACTAAAGCATAATATTCTCTATACATTGTTTTATCTTTTAATTGATTTTGCAAAAATATATGAGAAACATCATTTTTAGCCACTACTAATAATCCAGATGTATCTTTATCAATACGATGGACTATACCAGGCCTAATAACGCCATTTATAGATGATAAATCTTTACAATGATATAATAAAGCATTAACTAAAGTTCCTCCATCATAATGGCCATTTGAAGGATGTACAACCATACCACGAGGCTTATTAACCACTAATAAATCTTTATCTTCATAAAGAATATTTAATTCAATATTTTCTGGTACGACATTTAATTCTTTTTCTTCTAAATCTTCGAAAATTATTTCATCATTTAAATTAACTTTATAAGAACATTTTTCTATTTTTGAATTAACTTTTACTTTACCTTCATCAATAGTATTTTGATAATATACTCTTGACTTATCTTGATCATCATTCTTTTTTAAAAAAGCATCTAATCTTAAACCAACATTATCTTCATTTACTAGAAATTTCTTCATTTGATTTATTTTCTTTCTTTTTATCATTATCTGTAACAATAAAAGCAATAATAAAAACAATAATTGAAATAGTTAAACATGAATCTGCTACATTAAAAACAGGAAAATCATAAATATTAAATAATCTAAATTT
>URVS01000108.1 GCA_900551385.1 uncultured Mollicutes bacterium
TGTGCTTTACCATTTCTATAATCAGCTACATCAAATAGCTCACGTTGTTCCCAAGAATAATAAATTATAGATCAAAGCCACCTTTAACTATAAAATCTCTAATTAGATTTTCAGATTTACTAATAATTAATGGTTTTGGATAGCTTTTACCATCTTTATTGTCAAAATATATTTTTGCAGTATTTACATTTAATGTTTTCTTAAGTTCATCAAATCTACCAAAATCATTCAAATTAGCATCTGTTGGTCTTGAATTAACTAATTTTCTTAGCTTATCTTCATCACATCCAATTTTATTAGCAAATTTATGTATTTGATCATTTTTTGAATTTAATTTATATTCATTAATATAATCATTAAATGTTTTATTGGACTTTTCATCTATTTTTAATGTTCCACTTTGTATATCAAACAATATTAATTCTGCAAATTTTTGATCATTCATAGATAAAGATGCAAAAGAATCATGTAATTGTTGATTTAAAGAATTCGTTATTTCTTTTTCTTCCCCTTCATATAATGCTAAAAGCCATTTTTTAAATTTACCATTAAGATATGCATGATCAATTTTATCAGTTTCAATTTCTATTGCTGTTGCATCTATATCTAATGTACTTTCAAAATTTTCATTTTTACTTTCTTCTTTATTAAACAACTCTTTATATCTTTGTGCTAAAATTAAATAATCATTTTTGGTTATTAATAGTTCAACAATTTTTGCGTTACCATCTTCTTCAAATATATATTTATTTTTCTCCCAAATAAAACCTTGTACAATGGAGGCATTATTATTCTAACTAATTGTGCAAAATTTTTAGCAAACATTGCTTTATCAGAATCCATCATCCCATCAATAGTAGAAAAATTATTGATATTATTTGCGTTAAAAATATTTTTTATCAAATCAAATAATGAATTAATCTTTTTTAAGTTTCCTTCTAGTTTTTCAACAAAAATTCCATATGGTTTAGATCCAGAATATAATTCAAATGCATCTTTCATATTTTTTTCCATCGTATTAGGATATCTATACCATCTTATATTACCAGCTTGCTTTTCACTACCGAAAATTCTATTGGTTCTAGAAAATGCTTGTACTAACGCTGCATATACTAATACTTTATCAAGATATAAAGTATTTACCCATTTTGAATCAAAACCAGTAAGCATTTGATCAACAACTATTACTAAATTTAGTTGCATTTCAGGATTACTTCTCTCAATTCCTAAATATTCTTCTTTATGAGATAATCTTTTTGCAACATCCTTTTTATAATTTGCATATCTAGGTATAGTAAAAGATTGATTAAAATTATTATTATAATCTGTTAAAATTTCAATTAAAGCTTCTTCTTTAGGTATTGAGTTTTGTTTATTTTCTATAGTTTCATCAAACACACCTGCTATTTTTAATAATGGTCTTCCATCTTTTCCCATCATTTCTTTAAAAAGATGATAATAATCACAAGCTTCAGGAATCGAACTTGTTGCAAAAATCGCATGAAATTTATTATTAAAACTTAATGTATTCCAATTATCTAAAATATCTTTAACAACTTGATATGGGTGTTGTTTTTCAATATTTTTTGGTATTACACCGTTTTCAATATCACCTTTATCTAACATATATAGATTTTTATTAATATAATTTTCTACTCCATCAACATGAATCTTTTTACCATTTTTTATTTCATCATGTCCTACCATTGGTAAATTTCTTATTTTTAAGAATTTTTCTCGCTTAACTGGATCGGACATTGCTTCATTTTTGCTTGTCGCATTTGCTTTAATTAAACCTATAGCTTCTCTAATAGCACTATTAGTAAATGTTTGTATCATTTTTGGATCAAATCCTAAAACATTTCCATCTCTAATTCCATCAGAAATACTATATCTATGTAGTTCATTCCCAAAAACAGTAGTTGTTGTGTTACCATTTTTTTCATTTTCATCATAAATCGGAGTCCCAGTAAATCCAAAATATAAAGCTGTAGGAAATGTATTTTTTATATTTGATAACATTTGTCCAAATGTTGATCTATGGCATTCATCAATAATAAACACTATTTTCTTTTTATTTATCTTTTCTATATCATTTTCATTATATCCCGCATTTAGTTTTATATTACTCATCTTTTGGATAGAAGTTACAATAAGAGTATTATTAGTATTATTACTTTTAAGCTTACTAATAAGAGAATATGTATCATCTGTTTCTTGTACATCTTCACTATCATCTTTAAAATTTCTATACTCATTAGCAGATTGAATTCCTAGTTCTATTCTATCAATTAAGAAAATTACTTTATCACATTTTTTTGATTGTGATAAAAGTTGAGCTGCTTTAAAACTTGTCATTGTTTTTCCTGAACCAGTTGTATGGCAAATATATCCTCCAAGCCTATCTTTAGCTGTCCATTCTGCTCTTTCAACTCTAGCATTAATTGCTTCACAAGCATAATATTGATAACTTCTCATTACTTTTAAAACACCATCACCAGTATCTGGAACAGTATAAAACCCTATAAGTTTATGTGCCATTGGAATTGAAAGTAATTGTTCAACATTTTTATCCCATGATTCATAAGGTTCATTATTCTTATCAGCCCATTTAAAATAAAATCTATCATTAAATTTTGCACCATCACCAGGATTTGCAAAATATTTTGTTTCATCAGGATTCATAGCAACAAAAACTTGAACCAAAGAAAATAAACCTGTAAAAACATGTTCATGAGAATATTTTTTTATTTGTTCTATCGCTTGAGAAACTGGAACACCTGATCTTTTTAATTCAATATGAATTAATGGCATACCATTTATAAGAAGCAATAAATCACCTCTTCTATCAGGAAGAATATTTCTTTTAGTCGAAAATATAGGTTGTTCTGCTATTTGATAAACGCTTTTACCACCTGCAATTTGATTTCTATCATATATATCTAAAGGTATTTCTCTACCAATACAACCGCAATCAGGATGATCACGTTTAATAGTTATTGTTTTACCATTGATTAATTTATTTAACATTACAGGAGATTTTAGACTATTAATTTGTTCTAGTAATTGAGATTTTTCATCTTCAGTCAATGGATATCCATTAAGTCTATTAATTCCTTTATTATTATTAAAAAGAATATTAGCCCAATTATCTATTAACTCTTTTTCATTTTTATACTTTAATATATCTTTACTCCAACCATGTTCAGTTAGTTTTTTTATAACATCTGCTTCAAAAAGCAACTCGTCATTATATACCATTTTTGATTTCTCCTAACAAAACATCTTATCAAGTAGTGCTTTTTTCATATTTTTTAGTTTTTCACACTTACGCTGATGAAGAGTGATAAGGTTATCTAGATTGGTAAATAATTCACCGATTTTATCTTGTTCTTGCTTATTTGGATAAAATTCTTCAAATTTTTTCATATCATTTAAAGATAGATTAGTTTGCTTAATACCATCATCAAATTGCAAAAAATATTTATTTCTATTCATCGTTATAGATAAAAATTTCGGATTAATATTACTATGTGGAGTAATACCTGCAATTCTTTGATTTAATGTGTATTTGCTTGATTTATCTACCAAAAACGTCTTTGCAATAGCTCGGCCATTTGGCACATCGCTTAATACAAATGCAATCTCATTTTGGAATAATGGTTCATTCTGTTTATTTGAATATTTTTTTATTTTACCTTCTGTAGATACAAATTTTGAATTAATAACAATATATTTACCATCATCATCAATATCATTTTCATGTGCTTTACCATTTCTATAATCAGCTACATCAAATAGCTCACGTTGTTCCCAAGCATCAGTAAATCCTTTAAATCTTATTTGAGGTTTTAGTATTTTTTCACTCATTTTACTTACCTCCAAGTAATTTTTTGAATTCCATCAATCCAGCTTCATCATCTGGGTTAGCATTTAGCTCATCTAACATTAAAATAAGTTCTTTTTCAGTTTGTTCAATTTGTTCATTTATATCTATTAATGTAGTTTCATATTTTTTTGTTAATTCTGTAATTTTTTTAGTTAAATAATCAATAATTGTTTTTGGTAATTCATTAAGATTATTAGCTAATGGTGTAATCCATTTCTTTTCTAAAAGATTTAACGCTTCATTTAAAGACATATTTTCTATTTTATCTTTTGTTTCTTTTATTATTTTACTATCTAATTCTTTTATTGTTTTATTAAGATTTTTTTCTTCATCAATTAATTTTGCGACTTCACAGATGTTTTTTTCTATATCTGTTAAAGAAATATTTTTTTTGTTTATATTAGTTTTTGCAAATTTTAAAACTGCTGCATTAACAAATGCATCGCAATTTTCATTTAAGCAATCATTAATTTCTTCTTTATCATCATCAGAAAGATTCTCAATAATTTCACTATATTTTGATGAAATTTCTGAAAGTCTTTCTTCACATTTCTTTAATTCATTTTTTTGAGATGAAAAATATTCATCTTGAACTAAATCAAATGGTAAAACATGCCCTTTATATCCAGTTTGAATTTCAACATCTTTATTGTCTTTCTTTTTAGTAACAAATAATGAATCAACTTTATTAAGTGATGAATTACCTTCAGTTTGCAATATTTCAAGATCAGTTGAAATATTTATCCAAGCATCAGCTAGAAGTTCATATGCTTGATATTTATCAATTAAATTAATATTATTTAATCTTGAAAATATATCATTAGAAATTATTTCTTCTGTTTTAGCAATATTTATTGTTGAATATTGATCAAGAAGTAATATTTTTAATTTATTTTCAAAATCCATAAATTTGTTCTTATATTCATTTTCAAACTTGATAACATCATTATTACGTTCAATTGTTTCTTTAATATTTTCAACATTTAATTTAGAATAATTTTCTTTTATTAAGGCAAATAATTGTTCTTTTAATGATGGAAAAGTTAGCCAATATTGTGATAATTTATCAATTTCATAATTTGGTATTCCACCAAACATTGTAGAATAAATATCAAATGTTTCACTTTCTTCATTTGAATCAACATATCTTGGAATATTTAAATTATATTCGTTTTGTCTAATTTCTTCTTTACTAACAACTTTAGAATATTTTTCAACTGTTTCTCTATTAATTACAGTATCAACAATTTTTTTAATATCACATGGTCTAAGCTTATTGTTTTTTCCTTCTTTAACGAATCCTTTTGATGCATCAATAATTAAAACATCGTTAGTATTTCTTTGCTTTTTTAAAACCATAATTATTGTTGGGATACCTGTTCCAAAGAAAATATTAGCTGGTAAACCAATAATTGCATCAATGTTATCATTTTCAATTAAATTTTTACGAATTTCACCTTCTTCACCACCACGGAATAAAACACCATGTGGTAAAACAATTGTCATTATTCCATCTGATTTTAAATGATATAAATCATGTAATAAAAATGCATAATCA
>URVS01000109.1 GCA_900551385.1 uncultured Mollicutes bacterium
ACAATTCTAGCATGTAAAGAATTAGGTTCATTTTCTAGATAATAATAATATTTTCCTTCCATTCTTAAATGTGAAATTAAAGCTTTATGGTTATTAAATAAAAAGATAAGAAATTTACCTTTTCTTTTTATATCAATAATAGTAGCGCCTTCAAGAACATAAAATTCATTTAAAGGAGTTAAAATCATTTTTGGATATAATATATCTATTGATTTAATAGTTCTATTTAACAAATGTTTTTTTAAGCTGTTTTTAACAGTTTCTACTTCTGGTAATTCTGGCATAATGACCTCTTATTTACAATCGTACCATGTTTTAGCACATGCTCCATCAACTTCAAGTTTGACATTTAATGGATAAATGCTTTCCATGGTGTTTTTAACTAAATTATACATAATATCTTTTTCTTCAGGATAGATTTTAAAAATTAATTCATCATGAATTTGTAAAACTAATTTTGATTTTAATTTTTTATTAGTAATTTCTTCATCAATTTTAATCATCGCCATTTTAATTAAATCAGCAGCCGTTCCTTGTATTGGAGCGTTTTGCGCGGCTCTTTTACCAAATTCTCTAGTTTGATAATTATCAGAATTTAATTCTAAAATATATCTTCTTCTTTTAAATAATGTTGTAACATAATTGTTTTTAGTGGCAAATTCTACTACATTATCAAAATATGTTTTAATTTCTGGATAAACTAAATAAAAATTATTAATAATGGTTTTAGCTTCTTGAACTGGACATGATAATTGTTCCGCTAAACCCCAGTCAGAGATACCATACACTATACCAAAATTAACTGTTTTAGCTTTTCTTCTCAGATTAGAAGGGACTTCTTCATCATTAGGAATATTAAATATTTCTCTAGCGGTTTGTTCATGAACATCTTTACCTTCATTAAAAGCTTTTATTAATAAAGAAACATTAGCCATGTGAGCAAGTAATCTTAATTCAATTTGAGAATAATCTAAACTTAATAAATATAAATCTTCATCATCATAAAAGAATGCTTTTCTAATTAATTTACCTTCTTCATCACGAACAGATATATTTTGTAAATTTGGTTCAGAAGAAGATAATCTACCGGTTGTAGTTAAAGCTTGATTAAATAAAGCATGAATTTTACCATCAGGGAATATATAGTCACTTAAACCTGATGTATATGTTGATATTAATTTTGAATATTTACGATATTCAATTAATAAAGGAACGATTGGATGTAAATGTTTAATATTATTTAATATTTCTATAGAAGTAGATTGTTTTTTATTTGAAGGTAACATTAATTTATTAAATAATAAATCGGCTACTTGTTTAGGTGAAGCTAAATTAATTTTAACACCTGCAAGAATATCAATTTTTTCAGTTAATTCATTTAAAATAACATTATATTTTTCATTAATAACATTTAAAGCTTCTTTATTTAAAGGAAAACCTTCTATTTCCATTTTTGCTAAAACGATTGCTAATTTTAATTCAATATTATTATATAAATCATAACAATCAATTTCTTTTAAAGATGTTATAACATCATTTTTAATTGAATTAATTACATAAGTTAAATTACATGTTGAAGAATTATCATCAAATAAAGATACTTGATCATCGGTTAAAATATTTTTTCCAAAATAAGCACAGACAGTAATAGGGTCATTAGCTAAAGATGAATCTAATAAATAAGAGGCTAATAATAAATCAAAAGTAATACCATTTAATTGGATATGATCTTTATTAAGTAAAACATACATAGCTTTAGAATCAAATGTTGCTTTTTTAATATTTTCGTTAGTAATAAAATTGATGAAATCCTTATCTTTTTTCGCTAAAGAATAATCATAAATATAAACATTTTTATCATCAGCAAAAATAACATTATTGATATTTGCATGGTGATAATTAGTTTGATTATAATCTAAAACAAAAGTAGAAATATTATTAGGTAAATCTTTAAAAGAAGATATTAAAATTTTTTCAAATTTAATACTTTTTTCAGTTGAGGTTTTATTTATGTTTCTTTTTTTTGAATTAGGTTTTAATTTTTTTAATAAAGAATAAAATTCTTCTTTAGTATAAAAAGAAGATAATTCATTAAAATCATATCCAGAATATTCTAAATCTTCTAAAGTAAATGGCAAAGGAACTTCAGTATCAATAGTAGCTATATGTTTACAAAATTTACCTAAATCTTGATTATCAAGGATTTTTTGGGCTAATTTACTTTTTTCATTTTTCATTGCTTCAATAATTCCTTCTAAAGAAGAATATTGTTGTAATAATTTAATTGCAGTTTTTTCTCCTACTCCAGGGATACCTTTAATATTATCACTTGGATCACCCATTAATCCTTTATAATCTCTTATTTGATCTGGAGTAAGTCCCATATCATTAAATAATGATTCTTTATTCATGATTTTTATTTCTTTAATACCTTTAGTAATCATGTAAATCGAAATATTATCATTAATTAATTGAAGGTAATCTTTATCAGAAGTATATACATCTACTTCTAAATTAGCATTTGAGCCAATTTTTGCTACTGTACCTGCTAAGTCATCTCCTTCATAACCTTCTAATTCATAATAAAATACTCCCATTGCTTTTAATAATTCTCTAGCAACAGGTAATTGTAATTTTAAATCTTCATCAATCGGTTTTCTTTGGGCTTTATATGTTTCCATTTCTTTATGACGGAAAGTTTTTTTGCCTGTATCAAAAGAAACAAATAATAAATCTCCATCTTTTAAGGTGGAAATTATTTTATTCATCATATTGCTAAATCCAAAAATTGCATTTGTAGGGAAACCATCTTTTCTACGCATGATTGTTCCTGTAAATGAAGTTGCATAATACGCTCTAAAGAGAAGAGAATTTCCATCTACAATAACTAATTTTTTCATTTATCTTCCTCCAAAATTGTAATTTTTTCACTTATAAATGATAATTCACTTTCATTTTTAAATCTACCATAAATAAGTATTGCTTTATCTTTTATTAATAAATTTTGATATTCAGTATAAGTTCTTGGGAAAACCACTACTTCAATAGAGCTTGTATCATCTTGAACTTGTAAAATAGCCATATTTTGTTTTTTCTTTGTTTTAATTATTCTAATATCTTTAATAATTACTGCAATATTAAGATAAGAAAAATTATTAATTTGTTCTATAAGTGGTTTAATTTTTAATTTATTAATGGTGTTTTTATAATTAATTAATAATGAGCCAGATAATAATATATTTAAAGAATTATATTCATTTTCATATTTAATTTTTAAATCTTCTTCATGTTTATCAACGATTGGTAAGAATTCTTTTAATTCATCATTATCCATGTTTAAATTAGATATATTTTTATAAAAAGAAAGATAAGTTTTATATTTTTCTTTTATATATTCTCTATTAGAATCAAATTCATCAAAACAACCAGCATTAATTAAATTGTTTGTTATATCTATAGAGAAATTGTTATTCAAAGCTAATTTAATATAATCATTAAATGAAGATATTTTGTTATTTTGTAATATATTTATAATTTGTTTATTTATACCTTTAATATTAGTAAAAGGAATATATAAATATTGATCTTTAAAAATATATTCTTGTTTAGAAATAGTAATTGAAGGTAAATGTAATTTTAAATTAAAATATCTTAATTCATTTTGTATTTCATAAATTTTAGGATCATTTAAAGAAATTTTATTTAAACATGCTAAATAGAAACAACTTGGATAATTTGCTTTTATGTAACTTAGATAATAAGTGATAACACTATAACAAACTGTATGAGATTTATTGTATCCATAATTAGCAAATTTATAAATTGAATTATAAATATTATTAGCTTCATCTTCACTTAATTTATTATTTAAACAACCTTTTATAAAATCATCTTTTAATTCGTTTAAAATAGAAGAATCTTTTTTAGATATGGCTCTTCTAAATAAATCTGCTTTTCCTAATGAAAATGAAGCACAAGTTTTAACTATTTCCATAATTTGTTCTTGGTAAATTATTACTCCATAAGTTGGCTTTAAAATAGGTTCAAGTAAAGGATGGATATAATTAATTTTTAAATGTTTGTTTTTATTATTTGCATAAATAGGAATGTTATCCATTGGACCTGGTCGATATAAAGCAAGTAAAGCCACTAAATCATCAAAATTATTAATGATAACTTCTTTTAAAGCTTTAGTAATACCTTGTGAATCTAATTGGAATATATTAGATGTAAAACCTAAATTTAAGATATCAAAAGTTTTTTTATCATTAAAAGAAATTTTTTTAATATCAAATGAAGAATCATAATAAGTATGGATATAATTAATCATATTTTCTATCAATGTTAAATTAGATAAGCTTAAAATATCCATTTTTAAGAACCCTAATTCTTCAAGTAAAGGCGCTTCAAAATGAGTAATATTTAAATTATTATTATTTTTGTGAATAGGAATTACTTTTTCTAAATCTTCATCATTAATGATAATTCCAGCAGCATGTATTCCACTTTGTCGAGGTAAATCTTCAATTTTTTTAGCTAATTTAATGATTTCTAAAAAATAATCATCTTTCATCAATAAACGAAAGTCTTCATTATATTTATATGCATCTTTAAATGAATCATATTTATTAATGGCTTTAGATAATGTATTAATATCATTATTATTATATGAAAATACTCTTCCAATATCTCTTAATGCTTGTTTAGCTTTCATAGTTTGAAAAGTAATAATTAAAGATGTTTTATTTTGGCCATATTTTTGATTAATATAATTAATTATTTCATCTCTTCTATAGTCAGCAAAATCAATATCTATATCTGGCATAGATGTTCTTTCTGGATTTAAAAATCTTTCAAATAATAAATTATATTTAATAGAATCAATTTCAGTTATATTTAATAAATAAGAAATTAATGAACCTGCAGAAGAACCTCTACCAGGACCTACTGGAATTTTATTATCTTTAGCGTATTTTACATAATCTTCAACAATTAAAAAATAATCTAGATAACCCATTTTTTCGATTATATCTAATTCATAATTCATTCTTGATATATATAAATTATTATCTAAAGATAATTCTTTTAAGCGTTTTAAACATTTATTTTTAATGTTTTCTTTTTTATTTTCATTCAATGGATAAATTAATAATTTACCTCTTTTTTTATTGAAAGAGAAATCTTTTAATAAGTTTTGTATTTTAATACTATTTTCAATTTCCTCATTATAATATAAAGATAAAATTACATTTTTTGATAAGAAAAAATAAGGACCTTCTTCATTTTTATTTGTTAATTTTGTATCATTTTTAATTGCTTGTAAAATTGTTAAACCTATTGCATCTTGTTTATTAAGATATAAATGTTTATTAAAAGCAACTTTATTTATATTTTTTGTATTTTCTCTTAATAAATTTATTAAATAAATATCTTCTTTTTT
>URVS01000110.1 GCA_900551385.1 uncultured Mollicutes bacterium
GGTGAAGTTTTCTTTTTATCAAGCCAAACAGATTTTCCGCCTTCAGATTTACCAAATTTAGTACCATCAGATTTTAGAATTAAAGGAATTGTTAAAGCAAATACTTTAGCCTCAGGTCCATTTTTCTTTCTAATTAATTCAATACCACTTGTCATGTTACCCCATTGATCTTGACCACCAATTTGGACATTACAATTTTCATGTTGATATAAATAATTCCAGTCTAAAGCTTGTAAAATTTGATATGAAAATTCTGTATAAGAAATACCAGTTTCTAATCTTGATTTAACTGTATCTTTATTAATCATATAATTAACATTAAATTCTTTACCATAATCTCTTAAAAAACTAATAACATCAATTTTATGAATCCATTCATAATTATTAACTACTTTTTCAAAGCCAAAAATTTCTCTAACTTGCTTTTCTAAACAACTAGAATTTTTTAAAGTGATTGATGTATCTAACATCTTTCTTTCACCTTGCATTTTTGGATCACCAATTAATCCAGTTGCTCCACCAATTAATAATACAGGGTGATGACCATGATTTTGTAATCTTTTAGCAACTAAATAAGTAACTAAATGACCAACATGTAAAGAATCACCAGTTGGATCAGCACCTAAATAAAAAGTAACTTTATTATTTTCTAAAAAATCGCCAAAACTTTCATCAGTTGTAGCAAAGAAAAGCTCTCTAGCTTTTAATTCATCAATTAATCTCATTTTTTCTCCTAAATCTAAGGGTGCAACTTAGCACGGTACCACCTTAGTTCCCTTTAGGGCACTCATTTAATTAATTTTCTCTAAAGTGTAATTCATAATTTAATAATTCTTAATTTTCACCAAACATTAAGTCTCTAATTTAATTAAATAAATTATTACTAATCTTTTTCATTGAAAATGTCGCTTGACTATTTTTATACTACCTTTTAATAAAAATAATTTCAATAAAAAGATTTTTTTAAATAAATATTATATTAGTTAGATAAAACAAACTTTATAAAAACTAGTTTATTACTTGTTTTTTAATAAATTAAAATTTATTATGTTTGTAAGAGGTGATTATAAATGTATTCAAAAAATATATATGAACATTGTTCAGATGAAAAATTATCTTCAATACAAAATTTCAATGAAGATTATAAAGCATTTCTTTCATATGGAAAAACTGAAAGATTATGCGTTAAACAAGCAACAAAACTTGCTCAAGAAAAAGGCTTTATTTTATTAGATGATATTATTAATCAACATAAAGAAATTAAAGCTGGCGATAAAATTTACGCAATTAACAAAAATAAAAATATCGTTTTATTTAAAATTGGTACTAAACCAGTTGTTGATGGATTAAGAATTTTAGGCGCTCATATTGATTCTCCTAGATTAGATGTTAAACAAAATCCATTATATCAAAAAGATGATTTTGCTTTACTTGACACTCATTATTATGGTGGAATAAAAAAATATCAATGGGTTACTATTCCTCTAGCTTTACATGGTGTTGTAATTAAAAAAGATGGTTCAACTATTGATGTTAATATTGGTGAAGAAAAAGGTGATCCAATCTTTGGAATTTCTGATTTATTAATTCATTTATCAGCTGATCAATTACAAAAACCTGCAAGTAAAGTAATTGAAGGTGAAGATTTAGATTTAACTATTGGTTCAATTCCACTTAAAGGTGAAGAAAAAGAAGCAGTTAAAAAGAATGTTTTAAAACTTTTAAAGGATAAATACGGTATCGAAGAAGAAGATTTCTTATCAAGCGAAATTGAAGTTGTACCTGCTGGTGAAGCAAGAGATTATGGTCTTGATAGATCTATGGTTGCTGGATATGGTCATGATGATAGAGTTTGTGCTTTCACTTCATTAAGAGCAATTCTTGATGAAGGCGATGTTGAATATACATCATGTTGTATTTTAGTAGATAAAGAAGAAATCGGTTCTGTTGGCGCTACAGGTGCTCAATCAAAATATTTTGAAGATGTAATTGCTCTTTTATTAGATACAATGGGATATCATTCTTATCTTGATTTAAAGAAAGCTATGACAAATTCAAAAATGTTATCTAGTGATGTTTCTGCAGGTTTTGATCCATTATTTGCATCTGTAAACGATCCTAAAAATGCTGCATATTTCAATCGTGGTATTGTATTTAATAAATATACAGGTGCAAGAGGTAAATCAGGATCAAATGATGCTAATCCAGAATATGTTGCTTGGGTTAGAAAAATTCTTGATGAAGAACAAATTCATTTCCAAACAGCTGAACTTGGTAAAGTTGATCAAGGAGGCGGAGGAACAATCGCTTATATTTTAGGTA
This sequence comes from uncultured Mollicutes bacterium, assembly GCA_900551385.1. Lineage (GTDB taxonomy): Bacteria > Bacillota_I > Bacilli_A > RFN20 > CAG-449 > CAG-449. The sequence continues at coordinate 2,323 of URVS01000110.1, forward strand.
ATTATAATATGAATGTTCTTGATGCTGGTATTGCAGTATTTAATATGCACGCTCCAATGGAAATTGTTTCTAAAGCTGATGTATATGAAGCATATTTAGCTTATAAAGCTTTCTTAAGTAAATAAGAAAATTAATTAAAATAAGAAAAAAGCTCAAAACTGAGCTTTTTTTATTACAATTTAAATTATATTAAATTTTTTTAATAACTACTTCACAATCATCATTAGTTAAATTATTTACACTAATTTCATAACCAATTTTTGATTTATTATTAAATCTAGTTGAATATTGGAAAAATTTATTACTTGGAGTAAATGTTTTATTTGTCCATAATGCACTACTAGGATTAATATTACCAACTCTATTATTTGATGGTAAATAATTTTTTTCTCCTTGATCTAATAAATGTAATTGTCTAAATGTATTACTATAATCTTGCAAATATGATCTAGTAACTGAATTAGATGCACCAATGACAGAAAATTTATTATTAATAGAATCATTATATATTGTATCAGTATAATTACTAGATTTATTAAATGTTCTTGTAACAGTATTAATAGAAGTTTCAACAAGTCTAGCATCAACATGATATATTCTTAAACCTTTATAAGAATACATTTTTCCTCTACCATTAAAATTATGTTTAGAATCTTGTTCATTTAAATTAGTAGGCGTGTAATGCTTCTGGATATTTACTTGATGTTTTTAATTTAATAACACTATCGCCTGTAACAACATATGGATTAATCCAACCTAATGATAATTTTGAATATGCATTATGGTCACCAACATTATATGATTGCATATCTAATACTCCAGCAGGATCCCATGTATTTTCTGTATCATAACAATAATAATCATTTAAACCTAATAAATGGCCACTTTCATGAACAAAAGTATGAGTATCAAGTTTATTATAATTATAAAAATCTAAATATTTATCATTAACAAAATCATAACTAACCCACATATAATTACCTATTGAAGGAGTATTATAATCTTTTTTAGATAAATTTACATCAGAACACCATGCCCAAAAAGCAGAATTACTACCACTTTCATAAACATTAGAATAAACAAAAATACAATTATCAACTCTACCATCTTTATCTAAATCATATTTTGATAATAATTCACTATTAGCGTTATTAGATTGATACCATTCATTTATAACAGCACCAGCACTATTAGTACCCATCCTATTTAAATTAGTAGTTGTATAATTACTAACAAAAGGAGAAGTAACTTCTCCAGTAATATTTAATTTACCATAACTAGATTTATAAAAATATGAAGATACAGATTCAAATCCTAATGAAGAATCATTTTCTCTATCAAAGAAAACTTTTTTAATATTATTTAATTTCGTATCAGTCCATGGGCAATTAGTTTGACAATCTTTTAATACAACTGGCACAATTAAAAATTTTTGATCTCCAGTACTACTAGAAGTATGCCAACCACTAATTTGATTAATATCTTTTAATGTATATTTAACATTATCAGCTAAATAATAATTATTCATATTTTCTTCGGAACTAGAACTTGATGAATTTGGAAATAATCCTGAACAAGATGTTAATAATAAAGTTGAAATAAATAAAATAATACTTTTTTTCATTTGTTAATCCTCCTTATTTAGAGATATCAACAATAGTATGAGCAACATAACTTAAATGGTCTCCAGCTCTTTCAAGATTTGATATTAAATTAATAAATACACTATTAGATTCAGGAGAACATTTACCTTCTTCAAGTCTTTTAATATGGTGATTAATTAATTGACTTCTAGTTTGGTCAATACAATTTTCGATATCATCTGATTTTTTTATTGTTTTTTTAGTATAATTATCAAAAAGTTCACATGTCAAGAGAAATTGTTCATTTAATTTTTCTCTTACTGTATTAATTCCTTCAATAACAGAATTAGAAAAACTTAAATTCTTTTCAACTTCTTTTCTTGTATATTTCATCATGTTATCAGCAATTTCTGCTAAACGTGAATAGTCAATTAATATTTTATGTAGTCCAGAAATATATTTATCATTAGTTTCTGTTAAATTTGAATTATTAGAACTAATTTTTAATAAATAATTAACTATTTCATTATTTACAATTTCAATATTTTGCATCCTATCTGTAATTTCTTTTTGACCATCAACATTTCTATCTATGAACATTGTAATAGCTACATTTAATGCATCTAAACATTCTCTACCAAATGCGACAGTTTCTTTACCAGCTTGTTGAATAGCAATAGAAGGAGTCATTAAGAAACGTTCATCAAGGAAAGAAGTAGTTTTTTTAACTTTTTTATCTCTAATAATAAATTTAGATACTTTAACAAAAACATTTATAAATGGTAAGAAAATAATAGTGCATAATACATTGAAAAATGTATGGAACATAGCAATTTGAGTACCTGGTAAACTAAACCATTTAGCAAATGTGGCATCCATAAATGAAGGTACACATAATAAAATAATAATAAATATAAATGAACCAACAAAGTTAAACATAAAATGAATTAATGATGCTCTTTTAGCATTAGGAGAAGCTCCAATAGAAGATAATAAAGCAGTTACACATGAACCAATATTACTACCCAATATTATATATAATACAGAATTTCCTCCGCCTCCAATAGCAATACCAACACTAGCCATTGAAATAATAATTGTTGTTAAAGCAGATGATGATTGTAATAAAGCAGTTAAAGCAATACCAACAATAAATAAAATAAAAGGATTATTGCTATAACTAGTCCATATATTCCTGTAGACTCTGCTACCGCACATCCAAGTAACATTGTTGACATTATATCACCTTTAGCTTCTGGTTGATTTCCTACTGCTTCTGTACCTTTACCTGCAGCGAAACCTTGCCCTATACCAGGTCCTATACCTGTCATAACTGCTAATCCTGCTCCTACAGCTGAACCTGCAGCTATTATTGCTTGTGCCATTGTGTAATCCATAATAAATACCTCCTAAATTCTTAACCTTTAATT
>URVS01000111.1 GCA_900551385.1 uncultured Mollicutes bacterium
AGATAAGCAGCAATAATTTTTTACACTTTCTATTACTTTTTTAATTTATATTAACAAAATAAATAAAAACATCTACTACATAAATAATAGATGTTTATATAAATATAGGAGGTTAAACCTATTATTTAACAGAAGAAAAATCAATTGCACTATAGAAAGTTACTGAGCCAAAGATATCAGCACCTTCTGTATCTATTGCACCCTTTGGAGCAGTTTGATAAATAAATCTTATATATACTTTTGAACCTTTAGTTAAGTTATTAAATTTGTGATACATGCGATACATATTCTTATCAGTTTTACCATCGGTTCCAACAATATCAGAAGCAAATTCTTCATAATCAGCAGGAATCACTTTATCTCCTTCTTTTGGTTCAATAATATTAGTAAAGTTAGTGCCATCAGTTGATAATTGAACTACTGTTCCAAGTCTAGTATGCAAACCATAGAACATAAATCCAGCATTTGTTAAATCTACATTTTCAGCAAATTGATATGATACTTCAATATACGCTCCTGGATTTCTATTTGCTCTTAATCTAACAGCTTCAGTTCCATCAGTAAATTTTCTTGAAGCACCTTTAGTAGCAGATTTTCCACCTTCACTAGCAGCAACAGTTGTACCTAACTTATAATTATTAGCATCAGTAAATGATAAAACACTAGCAATAGTATAATCTGTTTCATCTAATACAACTTTCTTAATTTGAATAACTAAAGTAGTTGTTTTCCATTATAAGTAATAACAATATTTGTATCTGTTGATTTTAATGCTCCAGTAACTGAAAGAGTATAATCTTCAACAATACTAGTTGTATTATCTTCATAAGTAGCAGTAATTATCATACCTGTTGGATCAAATGTTTCTCCAACAATATAATTCATTTTTGTTGGATTAGTAGTTATTTCTATTTTAGATAATGCTGAAGCTGGTTTGCTAACTGTAATATTTATTTTTACTTCTTTACCTTCATAAGTAATAATTATTTCTTTATCAGTAGATAATAAACCTCTATCAAGATTTACATTAAATCCTGAAGTAATTTCTGTAGTAGAATCATCAGACCATTTTGCTTCTAAAACTAAACCAGTGGTATCAAATCTTTCACCTTCAATATAAGTTAATTTGTTTGGCATAGTTTTAACACTTAATGAAGATATAGAAATATCACCATTTGCTCTAGCTAAATTTAATTTATTATAGAATGTAAATGAATGAATTAAATCAGTACCTTCTGTATCATTTCCAACCCATCCTTTTGAAGTAGGATCTTCATAAGAGAATCTAATATATACTTTACCTGTTGTTGATGTCATAAATTTACTTAATGAATAATAACAATAGAAAACATTTCTATTAGCGCCATCAGTAGCTTTCTTTCCATCAATAGTATTAGAAGGATATTTATAATCAGCTGGAATTGTATTTAAATCTTTCCCTGCTTCACTAACAACTTGCCATGTTGATTTTTCATTGCTCCACCTTCAAGAATATAATCCTTTGGATCATTAAATTTTAATTCTGTTGCAACTTCATAATCAGATTCTAATAATTCAGGAGCGTTAATTAAGATTTTTTTAGTTTTTGCATAAGCAGTTAATTTATTTTCGCCTTCACCATAAGTTACTTTTAAAGCTGTGTCATTAACTTTTAATTTACCAGAAGGAGATACAACAAAATTATCTATTGGTGAAGTATTACCATTAGAATATTTAGCGTTAACTACCATGCCAGTTGAATCAAATTCATCGCCTAAATTATATTCCATTTTTTTTGGTAAAGTTGCAATTGAAATTTCAGTTACATAAGCTTCAACAACTGTAATTGGTTGTTTAATAACTTTAGTTATTTCACCTTCAGTATAAGAAATAGTTACTTCTTTATCATTGATAGTTAAAGCTCCATTAGGAGTAACTACATAACCAGTAACTATTCTAGTAGAACCATCTTCATAAGTAGCTTGTATTTCCATACCCATTGGATCAAATTTCTCACCAGTTGAATAAGTAAGTTTTGTAGGTGCTTTAGTTATTTCTATTTTAGATAATGTTGTTGAAGATTCAACATTAATATCTTGATTAACTGTTTTAGTCACACCATTTTCAGTATAAGAAATAGTAATTTTTTTATCATTAAATGTTAAAGCTCCATCAGGAGAATAAGTATAATCAGTAACTACTTTACTAGATAAATCATCATAATAAGCAGTTATTTCCATACCAGTTCTATCAAATTTTTCTCCTACTTTATATTTAATTTTATTAGGAGCTTTACTAATTTTTATTTGGTATAAAGTAATCTTATCTTCACTTTTAATACTTGTTGGTGAAGATGATGTAGTAGTATTATCGCATCCGCTTATTAAAGTAGTTCCTGCTAAAACAAATAAAGCTAAACAACTAATTTTTGCAAATTTTTTCATTTTTATTTTTCCTTTCAAATTATAAATATGAATATTCAATTTCCATAGTTTCAAAATAACTTACATAACCAATAACATCTGCTCCAGTTGGACTTTGTAATCCATTTGGATGTTCTTCAGTATACCCAGCTTTAACATATAATTTTTGTCCACTTTTAGCGTATTTACCAAGTTTATAATAACATTGATACAAATTACCATCAGACACAGGATTATCAAGTAATGAATCAATTCTAGTAGAATAATCTGCTTTAATACCATTTACTTTACTATCACCATATCCAATATCAATCCACATTTCTTTATCTAAAGAAACAGCTATTTGAGTATATTTTCTATTATTAATTAAAGTAAACATAAAACCCATTTTTGAAGTATCAGCAATATTCAAGCAATCTACTGTAAAGATAACTGATTGAGATGGATTAGCAGTCCTAATTCTTTTAGTAGTAAATCCACTATTGGACCAATCAGCAGTATCAACTGCTCCACCAGTTAATTCATATTTATCACTATTTTCTTCTATTAATATTCTATGTTCTCCTTCAAAAGTAACTCCACTAGCTACTTCTTCCGGATCAGAATGATTAATATCTCCTCCATCATCAAGTATACCTTCTCCCATTGTTACTGAATCAGGAATATGTTTACCATCATTAGTGTCTTCTCTACCAGTTTGCATATTACAACCTGTTAACAAAAGCATCAAAGATAAAATAGATATAATTTTTTTATTCATTTATTTCACCTTCTTTTCTACTTTTAACTAAATGAAGTGTTAACCATGAAGCAAATCCTAATGTTAAAATTCCACATGAAACTTCTAAAGCAATTAAAGCGTTTTGCCACCAAGTATTAATATAAACAACTTTAGTACTTGAACTTATTCCATTCATAACTGCAGTATTTAAAATTGTATAACAAATTCTCTTAGAAGATATTCTTAAACAATATTGGAATACTTTATCATCTTGTAATCCATCATATTCATCTTTATGGAAGTTAGCATCATAAGTATCACAACCAGCTTGAATACCAGTATAAACATTTTGATAATAAGCTAAATTTCCTTTTGATTTACCTGCATAATCAGAACTTGTATAACCTTTAAAGCCCCATTCACCTCTTAATACTGTAGTAAGTAAACTATATGATCCACCTGCCCATTGAGTACCAAGTCTATTATATGAAGTCATGGTAGATCCTGCTCCACCTTCAGTAAATTCTTTTTCAAATGGTGAAAGATATATTTCTCTTAATGTTTGTTCACTCATCCATTCATTATTACCATGACGTTGAGTTTCACTATCATTTGCGGCAAAATGTTTTACCATGATAAATGAGCCTTTACTTTGAGCTCCTATTGTTTCTTGAGCACATACTTCTCCTGATAAGAAACTATCTTCAGAATAATATTCAAAATTTCTACCTGAATATGGTGTTCTATGAATATTTAATCCATAACCCCATAAACCAGTAACTTTTGCATGCAACATATCTTCACCAACACATTGGCCAAACAATTTTGATAATGGTTTATTAAATGTAGCCGCTCTAGTAGGTTCACATGGCCACCCCATTGATTTTCTAGCATTAGATGTTGAGAATGTTACTGAAATTCCAAGAGGTCCATTTTCATCTCTAGTAGCAGGTTTATTAATTGATTCAACTAAGGCAGTAGTATGATAACCATTTGAACATAATTCGGCTTGTTCATCCCATGACATTTGATTTAATAATTCATCCCATTCAGATGCATCATAAGGTAAACCTTTCATTTGAATTAAAGAATATTTTTTTTGTTGATTATATTTAATTTCACCGTGGTCTTTAAAATATGCTTCAGCATCTTTTTTAGTTTGTTCTAAATCAAGTTTACTTTGTAAATCTTTACCCATTTTTTCTGTTAAAGATAATTTAGGAGCTTCTTTAGGCATTGTTTCAGTCCAATTATTACGAGTTAAATATGTAACTGTTTGATCTCCATTACCATCATATTTATTAATATCAGCAAAATCAAATTGGTTAGTAATTTCTTTACCAGTATGAATAGATTTAGAATATGTGGTTGTATCTAAATCATTAAATTTAACAACTTTACATAATGAAGCATCACCACTAGTTTTATTACCTAATGCATCAACCATTTTATTTTTATCAACATTAATTCCATTATTAGCTTTATCCGCTAAAATATTATTTAATGCATCATGAGCATTTTCACCAATAGCAAATCTATATTCACCTGCTTCTCTAATATATGTTTTATGTCCATTTGCATCATAAGATTTTAAATCTTGATCATCAACAATTATTTCTAATTCTTGTGATTCATTTGGTTTTAATAATTTAGTTTTCGCATATCCAACTAATTCAACACTAGCTTTTTCTATACCTTTTTCTTTATCATATTCAGTGTATGGTTTTTGTAAATAAGCTTGTGCTACGTGTCTTCCTTCTACATCTCCAGTATTTGTTACTTTAACTGTTAATTTATAATCTCCATCACTTTCAACACATTTATAATCAGAAAATTTGAAAGTAGAATAAGATAACCATATCCAAAAGGATAACATACATTATCAGAATATTTATATTCACCAACATTACCTTGGTTTAAGACATAATCTTCATATCTAGTTTCATAATATTTATATCCAATGTAAATACCTTCTTGATAAACTGTATAAGCTGTTTGCCAATCTTCACCAGTAGAATAATCTCCTTTATTAAGATATCTATTTAAATAAAAATTTTTCATAGCAGGAGATGAATCATTATCATAAACATAAGTATCTACTAAATGACCACTTGGATTAGCTTCTCCAGATAATAATTTAGCAATTCCTGGTGCACCACCTGCTCCTGGTTGAACAACCCATAAACAAGCA
>URVS01000112.1 GCA_900551385.1 uncultured Mollicutes bacterium
CACCATAATTTGGATTCCAATGAATAGATGAAACATAAAATTTATTATTAAATATAACTAAATTATTTACATTAAAGTTTGATGTTGTTCCAGCGAAAATATTATCACTTCCTATAAAAAATTCTTTTACCATATTTCCACTATAATCATACATTCTTACAGCAATTCTTTTTTGCTCATTGCTATAATATAATGCATAAATATATTCGTTTGTTGCTTGAATTTTTTTAACATTTAACGATGCTTTTGCTTCTTCAATCCAATACCAACTTTTAACATTAAAAGACTTATTTAATAGATATTTATCTTGATTGAAGAATTTAATTGTATATGAGTGATTTGTTGTCACTTTATCAGTACCATCTTCATTTTTTGTAGTAGTTGTAGTTACAGTATCAACTAAAGCAAAATATTGATTTAAAACTTCATTATATCCTATATCTTTAATCGTTTGATTTGTTTCTAAACCACTAAAGGTTACAGCTTCTATTTCATTAGTTTGTAAATCTAAAGATTGAATTATTCCATTATTTGAAACAATAAATATTTTATTATTATAATATTTGATAAAGCCACCATCACTTATATTACTTGATGTTGTTTTCAAATTAATATTTGATTTTATTGTCGTTGGTGCTTTTTGAGTTAATGGATTATATCTCATTATTGTTGCAGAACTATTTGACTGATCTGTAATAGATAAATACAAAACATTACCATCAGTTGTTAATCCTTGTAAATAACCAGATATTGTTTTATTATCGCCAAAATTAAGTGTTTTAACATCAAAATCTAATGTTTTATTTAAAAAACAATTTTGAACATTATTAGTATTAATAGCAGTGGTTGTTTTAGCGTCATTTAAACTAATTGTTCTTGTATCATAATATTTATCATCTACATTCAAATTAATTGTAATATCAGTATCTTTAAATGTTGATTCAGAAACATATTTAATTGTATAACATGCCCAATAATAATCTTTTGTACTTGTTATATCATAATTAAATAATGATTCACCATTAGAATAACTTGAAATAGTTTCTCCATTATTAGTAGTAGATATTCCTTTATAAACTGTTTCTACTATTGCACTTTTAACATCTTTACCTACCATTGTTCTAGTGTATTTTACATTAGAGAAATTACCCCTCAAAGCAGTAGCAAATCTTAAATATTCATTACCTTCATTATCATTACCTGTTTGAACATAAATTTTAGAAGCATTAAATGTTGATTGTTTATTATCTATTTCTTGAATAGTTAATTTTTTTATTCCACTTTTTTCGTTAAAATAATCAGTAGTACTTTCTTTTAAATCATTATCATGGTTAGCATTTATATTTATTAAACCACCTAATGTACATAATGTTAATGTACTTAAAATTAATAATTTTTTCATATTATCCCCCCTTTATAATTCTTCATTTGGTGTGGTACCTATATCATAAATACCATTATCTTTTGTAATATTTGATGATGTGCTCATAATATCTTCAATTAATATATCTTTTATATTAATATTTGGTTTTATATAACTTTTCATAAATTTCCTTTCTTTAAAGAGTTGTCACAATAATGTAACAACTCTATATAATTTTATAAGTTTTTATTTTATATTGTTGTATCAAATGTTGTTTTAATAAGTTGTGGTCTAGCATTCCAACGACATACTAAGAAAGTACAAACACCATTTACAATAGTCATACCTTGAACATTATTATTATTTTGTTCTGTAATTAAATTTTCTACTAGTACATCATCTTTAATAAGATTTCCAGACCAGTCATAAACACTAAATTTAGCAGTTCCATAAGCATTTGATTTTTCTTTAAAAGCATAAATATAATTTGCATCACTAGCAATGCCTAACTTACCCGAACATGATACACTATTTTCTACTTTTAATGATTTTCCACCTACTATATATAATTTACCACCAGCATTAATAGCCATTTTATTAACTGTCGCATTATATGTACCTGCAGTTTTATTACCATTAATTCCTTCAATATTCATTTCATAATCTTCTAAATTTGGAGTATTTGAATCAGTAATAGTGTTTGCTTTTACTCTTTTAACTATATTATTAAAGGTAAATAAATATATATATCCATCTTTATACATTAAATAATCTCCGTTAGACCAAGTAGAAGTACGAACAAAAGAATTTGTTTTTCCAATAAATTTACCTGTATTCGCGTCTATTTTAGTAATAAATGTTTCACCTTGAGGATTATTACTTGATAAATAAATATATTCATTATCACTACATATACCATGAGCGTATTGATAAGTATCATTAATTTGAGATCCTGATACCATTGTTTTATTATATATAGGTGTTTTTCCTTTGTTTTCACAAGTAGAGATATATTCATATAAATCATAATTTACTTGTGTAGTTTGATTACCTTTTCCAATAGGTGCCACTTTGTATATACTTGAATTGTTTCCTTTAGACCATCTTAAAACTGTGAAATAAATATTATCATCTAAAGAAACAATAGATTGTACGTTACAATTATCTAAAGAATCAAATCCCATTATTTCTTGAGTATTAATAGGTTGAATATCTTTAATTAAATTACCTTCATAATCATAAATACTAATAGCAGGAGAAATAACTCCATTAGCTTTATACAAAGCATAAATATAATTATCATCACCAGTTAATTTGCTAAATACTACTGTACTATTATTACCTTTATTATTTTTTGCTGAATAAGAATTTCTAAATTTACCAAACAAATTTTCTTGTTCAAATGAAGCATTAAATATACCTACACTATTATCAAATGCGACAACATATTTTCTTGTTTTATGATTAAAATACATTGATTTAATATTTTTATTATCAATACCTTTGAAAATCATATTTGGTATAAATTCAACTTTAGCAGTACCATTTCCAGTAAATGAAGTTGGTAATCTCATAAATACACCTTCATTTGACATTACGTAAACAAAATTATCTTTAACAAACATTGGAGTAATTGTTTCTCCAGAGAAAATTATAGGAGCAGAATAACCTTCAACAGTATGACTATAAGGATTATATTTAACAATACTCGCTGCTTCTTTACCAATATTAGCTGCAGTACCTGCTTCAAAAAATACATAATAATAAATATATTCATCATCAGTACATGAAGCATAAATCCAGCTTATTGATTTTCCATTTATATCATTAGCCCAATCTTTTTCTTTTGTAACAATATAATCATTATTTCCAGCATTTACATATTCCCCAAGTGAAGAATATTGTTCACTATTTGAAGCAGATATCTCTAATTTTTCTATAGCACCTGCTACATAATTATTAAATGCTGATTTTAAATCTAAATTACTATCTTTAAAAGAAATTCTAATTAAATTATCACCTTCATTTAATTGATACATTCCTAAATTAATATTTTGGTAACTATTATACGCTTCAGACATATAATCAAATGGTCCAACATTATTAAACGTATAATTAGTATCTCTTATTTTTCCATTAATAGATAAATAAGCAAAATCATTAAAATCTATATTATTAGCATAGAATTTACCATTTTCATAATTAAGATATCCATTAGACATTTTTAAAGATAAATTAGCGTTTGTTGCTTCTTTAGAATTATATTTGAATTCAATATAATCTCCACTATCAAAATCTTTAACATAATTATCATATTTTGTTGCTCCTTTAATAGAAGCATTACTAGCTAAAATATTTTTAGTAGTTGTTAATTTAATTCTAGTAGAAACATCATTATTTTCATTAGATGTAATAGTAATATTATATTTTTTACCAAATTCAGCTACACCTTTAAAACCAGATAAAGTATATTGACTTTCATCTAATAATAAATAATTGCCACTAGAATAATTACCATATACAGTTGGTTTAAAACTATTAATATCTTTACCTTCTTCAATAGTTGTATCACTAAATACAACTAAATTTTCTAATTGTCCATTACTAAATTCTTCTTTTGACATGACTTTAATAGGTACATAACATGAAATTATTTCATCTTCATTTTCACCATATTTATAATTAACTTCAAATGAAGAAGTATCTAAAGATAATTTCTCTTTTGAATATGATAATAATGAATTATTTAAATCACTAATCTTAGTTCCATCATTATAAATAGCATCAACTTTTAAACCTTCAATATTAAATTTATCGCCTTCAGTATAACAAACAATATAAGGATTTTGTGTTATTTGTAAATGATCTAATTTAACATCTAATAAATCAATAGAAAGAGTTTCTGTAAAATCATAAATAGTTTCATAAACATCTTTACCTTCTTCATCTTTAATTACTTCACCATTTTCATCTTTCTTGGCCTCTGTTTTAGTATAATTAAAGACTAAATCACCACCATTTTCAGTAAAATCACTAGGAGCAGTTAAAGTATATTCATTACCAGCTATTTCTTCAGTATATTCTCTTTGATTAACTGTATTACCAATAGTATAATTTCCTTCAACAATAAAATTTGATTTATCTGCATTAGCTTTACCATTTTTAAAGAAACCAATACCATCTTTAACTTTAACACTTATTCCTGTCATAACAGTTACTTCAGGTTCATTTTCTTTATCAAATTGTTCTTTTTTCTCAATCATTTCTTTATAATAATTTGACCAAGAAATATAAGAAGTAAGAAAAACCGCTCCAATTGTTACTGCACATGCAGAACTAAGAGAAATTAATAAAATACGTTTAGTTAATAATAATTTTTTCATATTATTCCTCCTCTTTCTTTTTACCTGGCATAAATAAACAAATTAACCAAATTGCACAGCCAAAATATACAGCACAATTAATACCTACAATAGCAGGTTGCCACCATTGCCATGTGTTAATAGAGAACGATGTTGTAATTTCTTCATCTTCACTAGGAACATATACACTTGCTTGATATTTACTTTGAAGCCAACTATATAAAACATGTTTAACTGCTGATCTTAATTGATGTTGGAATCTAGCAGTTGTATTAGCTTGAGAATAATCATATGTAATAGATTGCCCTAATGAACAAGCCATACCTAAATCTCCACCTGCTCTTAATTGTTCATCAATAGTTCCTTTAATTCCAGTAGTCCAGTCAGTATCAACATAACCATTAAATCCCCATTCTTTTCTTAATACTCCAGTCATTAAACCAAAGCTTCCACCAACCCATCTAGCACCAATTCTATTAAAAGCAGACATAATACCAGTCATATTTTCTTCTTGAATTGCTCTTTGGAAAGGTCTTAAATAAGTTTCTCTTAATGCTTGTTCAGATAACC
>URVS01000113.1 GCA_900551385.1 uncultured Mollicutes bacterium
GGGGTCAAATATTTTAATAAATCTTTTTTAAAACCCCACTTTATTTAAGAGAGCCAAGATTAAATAAAAAGAGAATGTTAGTTATAATATTCTTTTTTTATAAAAATAATTTTTTTTAATTTTATTTGGGCCAAAATGCCTTTCTTAATTGTATATATAATGAAGGGATAAAAAAATAATAGTAAAATTTATTAAAAAAAATAGTTACAAATTAATATTTTATAAAAAAATAAAAATTTTTTAGGCCAAAACATAGTTTTAAAAGCTCTATATATATGAAGAGATATAAATAATTATTGATTAAATATTGTTAAGTATAATACAATTTTTCTTAATTAAAAATATTTTAATTTTATAAATACATTTATATAATAAATTTATTTTGCCCATTCCGCCATAGCATAGCCTCGTGGATATAATTCAGTACCATTAAATTCTATACGCCCTTCTTTATATGTTCCGTTATAACCATCTTTTCTAAGACCAAATAAATATTCTTTAGTTATTTCTTCTCCTGTGGCCCATAAAAAATAAGAGTCAGAGTCTAGTACAAGATAATTTTGTAACTCATTATTTTTATAGAAATTGTTCAATTTAAAAATTCCAACATCAGATTTAACTGACATTTTTAAATCAGGAAAAGATGAATTGTTATATGTCCATTTGTAGGTGCAAGAAAATGTGAGTTCCCACTTATCGCTTATTGTAATATCAGGGCTTATATTAGAAGAATTATTAGTTTTATAACTTAATTCATATGTGTTATCTTTATTCATTGTTAGTCTTATTGTTGCTTGTTTATAATCTTTTGATGCACTAAATTGAGAATCTTCTAACATATGTTCTTTTATTTTATTTGAAGAAGAACAGCCAAAAAAAGATAAAGTAAATAATAAACCTAAACTCAAAAAATTAATGTTTTTCATAATTTCATTTTAACAATAAAGAAAATATAAATCAATAACCTGAAGATAGCTTTATTTAATCAATTTAATTGTAAAAATAAGCAAAAATACTATTTCTTAAATAAAATTTTGATAATTTTATTAATTCTTATATAGATTATTTAATCAAAAAATAAATTTTTTTAATTTTATTTGGGCCAAAACATAGTTTTAAAAGATATATATATGAAGAGATATAAATAATTATTGATTAAATAAAGGTGGAATGTATATATTTATGTAAATTATTGCTATTTAATTTTAATAATTTGCATGATAAAATATTTTTATAATGAATCGATATTTTAATATCAATATATTATGGTATTGATTAAAAGAAAAGGAAAAATTATGGATAAAAACTTAGAACCTTTATTTACTCCTTGGAAAATAGGGAATGTTGAAATAAAGAATAGAATTGTAATGACTAGTATGGGTGGAACTAGCTTATTTGGTTGGATGGAAATTAACCATTTTGATAAGGAAGCTAGTAAATTTATTTTAGATAAAGCTAAAAATAATGTTGGCTTAATTCTTCCTGGTATTCAACCTGTTTATAATCCAATGTTTGGACAATGGTTGTATAAAAATAAAGGCATGTACAAAGAATTAAAAGAATTTATGAAAGAAGTACATGCTACTGGGGCTAAATTATTTATTCAATTAACTGCAGGTTTTGGTAGAAGTTTTACTATTGATAAAATGATGGAAACATTATATACTAATCCAGTTTTAAGAGTTTTATCTAAACCTATTATGAATTTAGATAAAATTTGTGCATCAAGTTCACCTTCTCCTAATAGATGGTCAGATAAAGTTCCTTCAAGAGCTTTAAGCAAAAAAGAAATTCAAGAATTTATTGATGCTTTTGCTAAGACTGCAAAACTTTGTAAAGAAGCAGATGTTGATGGAGTAGAAATTCATGCTGTTCATGAAGGATATTTGCTTGATCAATTTACTTTAAAATATATCAATAAGCGTGAAGATGAATATGGTGGAAGTTTTGAAAATAGATATAGATTTCCAGTAGAAATTGTTAAAGCAATTAAAAAAGCTTGTGGAGATGATTTCCCTGTATCTTTAAGATTTTCTGTATTAAGTAAAACTAAAGGATTTAGAAGTGGTGCTTTGCCTAATGAAGAATATATTGAAGTAGGTAGAGATATGTTAGAAGCTGAAAAAGCAAGTAAATATCTTCAAGATGCGGGATATGATATGTTAAATTGTGATAATGGAACTTATGATGCTTGGTATTGGGCTCATCCACCAATTTACATGCCAGAAAATTGTAATTTAGAAGATGTTGAACATATTAAAAATTTTGTTACTATTCCAGTTGTTGCAGCAGGTAGAATTGATCCATTAGTAGGTGCAAAAGCAATAAAAGAAAATAAACTTGATGCAGTTGGATTTGCTAGACCATTCTTAGCAGATGGAGCATGGGTTAGTAAATTAATGGAAGGCAAAGAAAAAGAAATTAGACCTTGTATATGTTGCCATAATGGTTGTTTTAATATTTGTCATTATAAAGGTGTCGCTAATGATCAAGATTTATCTGATGCTTTACACATGGCTAGATGTGCAGTTAATGCTGAAACAATGCAAACAAATAAACATTATATTAAACCTACTAAAAAGAGTAAAACTGTCGCTATTATTGGTGGTGGTATAGGTGGAATGGAAGCTGCTAGAGTCTTAAAATTAAGAGGTCATAATCCAATAATTTATGAAAAAAGTGATAAATTAGGTGGAATATTTATTCCTGCTAGTAGAGCTTCATTTAAAGGAAAATTAAGAGATTTATTATCTTGGTATGAATTGCAAATGAAAGAATTAAATATACCAATTAAATTTAATACTGAAGTGAAAGATTTATCTTCTATTCAAGCTGATAAATATATTATTGCAACAGGTAGTAAACCAATTATGCCTCATATTAAAGGTATAGAAAAAGGAATAGAAGCATGTGAATATTTATTAGGCAAAGATGTAAAAGAAAATGTATGTGTTATTGGTGGTGGTTTAACTGGATGTGAAATTGCATACGAATTATATTTATCAGGTAAAAAACCAATAATTATTGAAATGAAAGATGATTTAATAAAACAAAAAGGTATATGTATGGCAAATAGTCAATATTTAAGAGATTATTTTGTTTTACATAAAATACCTGTTTATTTAGAAGCAACTTTAATAGAAATAAAAGATAATGAAATTATTTGTAAAGATAAAAATGATAAAGAATTTAATGTTCCTTGTGATAATGTAATTTTATCTATTGGATATAAATCTAATCCAATCTTTAAAAAGAATAATAAAGTTACATTCATTGGTGATTGTAATAAAGTTGGTAATTTAAGAACTGTTATTTGGGAAGCTTACGAAGCTAGTATGAAAATATAATGAGGTAAAAAAATATGTATGAACCAAAAATGAAACTTACAAAAGAACAAAAAGAAATATTAAATGGTAGAGATGGACCAACAAAAGCTAAAATGATGGAAGTTTTAGTTAGATATGGTGATATGTTTGATGCTGATAGATTAGTACCATTAACATATAAAAAAGGCCATTTTGTTACATCATTTGGTATTTCAATGTTAAAACCTGTTTATCCTTTAATGGATGAACTTATTAATGCAAAATTAAAAATAGATGCATCTTTTACTATGGATCCTAGACCATTAGATTATGAAAATGTTAGCTGTGGACCAATTGAAAAATTTGTTTTTTCTAAAATAATGTATGGTATGCAAAATCATTATGAAGATCAATTAAAGAAAATCGGTTTAAGAGATAAAACTGGCTTTACTTGTACCTGTTATTTAAAAGAAGTAGGTAATACACCTAAAAAAGGAGATATTATTTCTTGGAGTGAATCTTCAGCAGTTGTTTTTGCTAATTCAGTTTTAGGCGCTAGATGTAATAGAAATTCAGGAATATTAGATACATTTGGAACTATTCTTGGCTTAGCTCCTAATTTTGGATTTTTAACTGATGAAGGAAGAAAAGCTACATGGAAAATTATTGTTAAAACAACTAAAAAACCAGAAGCACAAATATTAGGAAGCGCTATTGGTATGAAAGTAATGCAAGAAGTTCCTTATGTATATGGATTAGATAAATATTTAAAAGATTTACCTGATGAAGATACTATTGCTTATTTAAAAGATTTTGGTGCGGCTACAGCTTCTAATGGAGCAGTTGGCTTATATCATATTGATAAAATTACTCCTGAAGCTAAAGAATTATCTTTAGGTTTAATTAAAGATAATGCAAAAGAATATATTATTGATGATGAAGAATTAGAAAGAGTTTATAAATCATATCCAATTATGTGGAAAAAGACTAATGCTAAACCACATAAATGTTTTATTGGATGTCCTCATTTAACATTAAAACAACTTCAAGATTGGACAGATAAAATTGTTAATGGATTAAAAGCAAGTGGAAAAGAAAAATTGGTTTGTAATACTATTTTAACTGCTTCACCAGCTGTTATAAAAGAATTTAAAAAAGATGATAGATATGAAAAATTATTATTAGCAGGAGCGCATTTATCTTATATTTGCCCACTTATGTATGTAGATAATCCAGTAGCAGGTGCTAAACCAATTATTACTAATTCAAATAAATTAAGAACATATTCTAAATCAAGATATTATAAAGATGAAGAAATATTAAATATAATTGTTGGAAAGGAACAAGTAAAATAATGAAAGAATTTAAAGGACGTGTCTTATTTCCTGGCACATTTAAAGGAGAAGCTGTTGTTTCTCATCAAGGATTAAATACACTTGCAAGTTTCCAAACAAGTGCTTTATTACCTACTAGTAAAAAAAATATCGTAGGTGATCAAAATAATCCAGATTTATATAAAAAGAATATTACAAATAAAGCATTATGCTTGCCTCAAACTATTGGCTCTACTACTGGAGGAATGGTTATTCAAACAGTAGCAGTAAGAAATCTAGCTCCTAAAGTATGGTTGTTTAGTGAATCAATTGATCCACTAGCAGCATCTGGAATTATTTTATCTAATGTTTGGAATGATGTTGGTTTAATTGCTATTGATCGTTTAGGTGAAGAATTTTTATTTACAGTTAAAACTGGTGATCAAATAGAAGTTAAGGAAGACGGTACAGTAATTATTTATTAAAAAAATAACTATATTAGTTAAGAAATAAATCTAAAACTAATATAGTTTTTATTTGAGATTATTTGGTAATTTATTTTTTGAATTATATTTAATAAACCATTTTTTAGTACTTGTTTTTAAAGAATTTAAAGTACTATTAACTGCTTTTTTAGTTGGTTCATCAAGAGATTTAACTGATTTAAGT
>URVS01000114.1 GCA_900551385.1 uncultured Mollicutes bacterium
GAAACTCAAATTATAGTTAGAGATAAAAATAACGTTGTTTTCGCTAATACAATGTTTGGATATGATTTGAATCAGGGTGTTGCAAACATATCTGGCGAAATGGTTATAGATGGCTTATATGAATTGTGTAAGAAAAAATTAAATGATCATATAAATGCTGAAGCAATTATTAGTCCTAATAGAACTGGTTTTGATGAGAAAAAAGATTTTTATTTAAAATTAAGAAAGGAAATGAAACCAATAATTGATCAAGTGATTAAAAATTATGGCGATAAGAATCAAGGCTTAGATATAACAAAGAATAAGAAGTGGAATGATGCACTAAAGAAATTGAACATGTATGCAAAAGATTTTATACAAGAAGAAGTAGGAGGAGGAAATGATACAGGAATTGAGCTTCCATCAAATGGTATAGTATTCGCAAGAAACAATGTTTCTTTAAGTGTTGGAAAAAAATATGATTTGAAACTATACATAAATTCATCAATAATTAGGCCTGGTGATACAATCAAATTATCAATTGATAAAAATTCATTTGTAAATTTGATAACTGATGAAGTTTCTTATAATAATGATGATGAAGTGAGAGAAAATGGGTTGGTAGTTAAGAGTGTTGTTTTAGAAGCATTAACTGATAGTGGAGATGAGATGGTTCAATTAAAAGCTTCTTTTGAAGACAGAAATGCTTTTTCATTTATTAAGGTTATTACAAAAGAAATTCATTATCCTCAAAATGGTCTGGAATTTTACCCATCTAGAATAAAATCAGTATATACTGAAATTCATGCAGGAAATTTATATGTTGATACAACCATATTTCCAATCGGTTCAACAATCGCTATTAATGCTAACGGGTTGGCTTTAAAAAAATCAGAGTTTGTAGTGCAAGAAACTGATATAATAGACAATGGAATTGCTAGATTATTTATAGAATCGACGGGTGGAGAAATAGATAAGAAGTATACAGTTTCTGCTTTGTGCAATGAAGTTTCCTCTAATTTAATTATTAATATTATTGAAAAGAAAAATGATGATATGGGGTCAAGTGGTTTAATTAGTGGATTTAACATTACTTCTAGAAAGGATATGTTATATCAAAGGTGTTATCTTGATCCAACAAATGGAATAATTTTCATTAATTCTGCAAATGTTATTAATCGCTTGACACTTGAAAAAATTGATAATAAAGATGTTGGAAACCCAAAATTTTCAGTTACCGAAACAAAATTTTTATGTGATATGATTGCTGGGGTTGCAGCCGAGGCAATAATGAAAAAAGAAACAGGTTTTATCGCATCATTATCTTCTGATAATCCTCTGGATGCTTATGACCAAGCTGCTGTTGAAATAGGAGACAGAAAAAATGATTGTTTTGAACTATTATATAAGGTATTAATGAATGTTGCTGAAGAAGAATAAATGAAATTGGTGGTGTATATGGGGAAACTAATAGCTTTAATTTTGTTTCTTTCTGCATTGTGCTTATTACCTTGGTTATTGCCTGTTATTTTCAATTTTATTGAATTTCTTTTTATTCTAGATAATACTGATTTTGGTATTCCTTCTTGGCTAGATTTATTAATAGATTCAATTGCTGGTGGTATTGCATTTGTGCTAACAAAGTCTATATTCGTAACATTGCATATTCGTGGTAGAAAACAAAAAAATACCATAGATAATGTGTTAAGCATTATTATTGGTTTTGTGATTGCTTCTGTTGTTCATATATTTATGAGATATTGGATTCTAATTATTTCAATTATTGGAATAATATTATTGGGATTTATTATATTCTTTGTTGTATCCTCTTACAAAGAAAGAAAAAAGAAAGAAATATAAGTTAATAGAAAGAAGTCATAATTTTATTAAAATAAAAGTAGTCTTTAATATGTAAAATACTATTTTTTCATGATTAAATTAATGATAATGAGGCAAAAAGTGAGATAAAAGAAAGCATGCTTTATTAATTGCCAAAATGTTAAGAGTATAAAGTCTTTATTATGAAAAGTGTCAAATATAAAAGTATCAGAAGTGCGCAAATAAGACTATAAGCTTAATCGCCCACACAGATATTTTTTCATTATTTCAGTAAAAGAATTAATTAAATATTATTGATTGAGTATTAGATTTTAAATTTGAATGATAAAAAATAATTATAGTCATAAATGCTTTATTGCTATTAGATAAAATAGATTGAAAATCTTATACAAATTTTAAAGCTTATATATTCTTTTATGTTAATAAAATTAAATACATTGATGATTAAAAGTGTATTAATTATTCTTCATTTTCGATATATCTAGAAATAGAATTACCAAGTTTTTTTATAATACCAGTAACTAAAGCATTACCCATCATGAAATATCTGCGCTTCAAGCCCATTGTTGATGTCCAATTGTCTGGGAATTGATTTAATCTTTCACATTCTACAGGCGTTAATAATCTTAATCTTCCTGTTAATTTATCCTTGATAACATGTGTACTTCTATTTATAGTTCCTTCTGATGTTAGCATTGTCCTGCCTGGTTTATCATATGAATCAGGATAAGCCATAGAGCCTTCAGAATATGTATATTCAAATCCTGTTTCCTTATTTCTTCTTGGAATTTTTTTACTACCTTTTAGATAAGTAAATTTTTTGTTTTGCTCATCAGTTAAAAAAAATTGTTCATCAATAGGCTCATTGAGAATAATATTATTTAAAGTAAATGGCTTAGATAATTTAGGAGTAATATTTGCAGTGTAAACAATGCTGTTTCTCATAAATCCACCATTTTCAAAATTAAAAGCATAATTATTGGTAATTTCAACTAAATCAGAATATTTATTTAAATTTGATTCTTTAATTATTCCTATTTCTGATATTGGAAATTCGGTAGCAAAAATTCCTTTAGTTTCAAAAATTTCTCTTGGCTCAAATCCGTTTAGTTGATTAGCATGTTTAGTTGTATTTTTGTATGCAAAAATATAAATCCTACGACGTTTTTGTGGATGGCCGTATTCTGCTGCATTAATCACACGCCATTCAACACTATAATTGTTATCGGCAAAGCAACGTAACATAATACCAAAATCACGTCCTCTTTGTTTTGAGGGAGATTTTAATAATCTATCTACATTTTCTAACAATACAAATGGAGGATTTTTTTCTTTTAAAATATCATTAATTTGCCACCAAAGAACGCCTTTTTTTCCTTCAATCCCCTTTTCTTTAGACAAACTTCTTGCTACAGAATAATCTTGGCAAGGAAATCCTCCAGTTAATAAAGTAAAATCAGGAAGAGATTTTTTGTCTACTAAAGAAATATCTACATTAGAGAATTCTTTATCGTCAGAGCCATCATTTTTTGAAAATCTTTTTTTGTAGCATTCAAAAGCATGTTGAGTAGTAGTAGATGGTTCCCATTGATTGGCCCATAAAAATTTAAAATTATTTTTTTCAATTGTTTTACCTTTTTTATTCAATTTGACGTGGTTTAAACCAACCCTAAATCCTCCTACCCCAGCAAATAGTTCAATTGCTGTTTTTTTCATATGCTTCACTTCCTTTTTAATGAATATAATCATTACTTAATTCATTTAGAATTATAACAAAAACATTTTATCAAAACAAGATCAATTTATTAAAAAAAAGATTTATAACTATTTAACTAATATATTGACCAAAACAATTATTAATAGGTGTTTAATGATTTGAAAAAATATTGTAAAATAATAATACAAATATGAGACTTTATTGAAAATTAATAGGGAAAGGTGATGACTAATGGCTGAAACAAAAATTTATACAAAAGAAGAAATAATGTTAATTGCGAAGAATTTGGTTGGGAAAACCTTTGGAGAAATTAATAATTATAAAACTGTTTCGGACTCATATAATAAAGGGTCCTATGGACATATTCTTGAAGAAGATGCATATCATTATTCAATCAATTCAAATTCTACACCTGACTTTGAAAATGCTGGAATAGAATTAAAAGTAACTCCGTATAAGAAGAATAAAAATGGTACATTATCGGCAAAAGAAAGATTAGTACTTAATATAATTAATTTCATGGAAGAATATAAACATTCTTTTTATGATAGTCATTTTTGGTATAAAAATAAACTAATTGAAATTGTTTGGTATTTATTTGAGGATAATAAACCAAAGTCTGAATTTAAAATAACTCATGAGTTATTATTTCATTTTCCAAAAGAAGATTTACCAATAATTATTGATGATTGGAATAAAATAATTTTAAAAATTAAATCTGGTAAAGCTCATGAAATTTCTGAGGCTGATACAATGTATTTAGGAGCTTGCACAAAAGGAGTTAATTCTTCTTCTATTAGAAAGCAACCATTTTCTGATATTCCAGCAAAGCAAAGAGCTTTTTGTTTAAAAACATCTTATATGACTCAATTAGTGAGAGATTATATAGGTGGGGAACATTTAGAAAGAATAACTGGTCTTAATATTAAAGAAAAATCGTTTGAAGAAACATTAGTTGATAAATTATCTATTTATAGAGGTAAAACAGTTTCTAAATTATGTGAGTTATTTGAAGTAAAATCAACTGCAAAGAATTTAAATGAAGTATTAGTTGCAAGAATGTTAAATGTTAAAGGTAAATTATCTGCTACTGATGAATTTGTAAAAGCAAATATTGTTCCAAAGACAATTAGAATTCAAAAAAATGGAACAATTAAAGAATCAATGTCGTTTCCAACATTTAAATTTACGAAAATAATTAATGAAAAATGGGAAGAGTCTGCATTGTATGAAATGTTTTCTCAAACAAAGTTTATGTTTATTGTTTTCAAGGAATGTAATGGTGATTATGTTTTTGAAAGAATAAAATTTTGGAATATGTCATTAATAATTTTAGAAAATGAAATAAAAGAAGTTTGGTTAAAAACAGTAGATATTATAAAAAATGGAACAATTGTTAAAGAAATAAAAAATGGTAAAAAGTATACAAATTTCCCAGGAATGAGTGAAAATGAATATTGCCATGTTCGACCTCACGGAATAAATTCTCTTGATACTTATCCATTGCCAGTTAAAGATAAAATTACAGGATTAACTGATTATACAAAACAATGTTTTTGGTTAAATAATAGTTATATTTTAAAGATTTTAAAAGAAACGGAGTGATAATAAAATGATTATTGAATTTGATAAGCTTAAAGGAACAGATTTAATTGTTGATGCGGTTTATAAAGGTGGAACATCTGGCCATACAGGTGATGATCCTTTATCAAAAATATTTCCTAAGCTTGGTAATATGAGCGGAT
>URVS01000115.1 GCA_900551385.1 uncultured Mollicutes bacterium
AAAATTTGGTGGATTGACTAATATAAAAACAACACTTTTTAAAGTCTAGTCTTTTAGCTTTGTAAAGTGTTGTTTTTTTGTTCTTAATTATTATTTTGATATAAGAAATTAGATGTTTTTTCTCTAATAATTTCTTTCTTTAAATCTTCAATTTTATTTTCTTTAATATCTTTTATTTGTTCATCATTGAAATTATAATATTGTTGCAATTTTAAAAGATATTCATTAAGTTCTTCATCAGAAACAACAATATTTTCTTGTTTTTCAATATATTCAAACATTAAATCAATTACCAATGATTTTTTAGCTTCTGGTTTAAGTTTATTTTTAAAATCATCTAAATTTGTTTTTGTCATTTCAAGATATGATTCAATGGTTACGCCATATTGTGCCATTGATTTTTCATAATAAGAAATTATTTCATCAACTCTTTTTTGAATAAGCTCTTCACTTACTTCTAATTCACAATTATCAGCAAAATAATCACAAATTTTTGTAATATATTGATTAACATTTTCAAAATAATTTTCTTGTTCTAAGTTATTTTTTATTGCAGTTTTAAAATCTTCAACTGTTTTAAATCCATGACTTGTAACAAATTCTTCATTTAAAGAAGGTACTTTCTTATTTTTAATTGAGTTAATTTTACATTTAAAAATTGCATTTTTACCTTTTAAATTTTCCGCATGATAATCTTCTGGAAATTTAACTAAAACATCAACTTCTTCATTAAGTTGTTTACCAACTAATTGATCTTCAAATCCAGGAATAAATGTACCTGAACCAAGTTCTAAATCGTAATTATCAGCTTTTCCACCTTCAAATTGTTTTTCATCAACATAACCATCAAAATTAATATTGACTATATCACCAATTTCAGTTTTTCCATTTTTATCTATATAAGTCATTGATTCACTTAAAATTGAATTAATCTTATTATTGATATCTTCTTCTGTAACATTTTTTATTGGGTCTTTTCCAAGTTTTAAATTTTTGTATTCACAATATTTCATTATGTGTTTCTCCTTACAAACATTAGTATAACATTAAGCAATTAAAAATAAAATCATTATTAATTGTTCAAAAATACTAATGTAAGTATTATTCCTACACTTATGCCTACTATATCAGCAAATAATCCTACTTTTAAAGCATGTTTCCATTTTGTTACTCCTACTGAAGTAAAATATAAACATAAAACATATATCGTTGTATCAGTACTTCCTTGTATAGTCGAAGCCATTTTACAAGCAATACCATCTACATCATTTTTACAAATTGAATCTAAAACCGCTACTGAAGCACTACCTGAAACTGGTCTAAAAATTATCATTGGAATTATTTCTATAAAATCATTTATTCCTGGAAAAATTTTTGAAATTAGCTTTGATATATCTTCTATTAATCCTGAAGATTTTAATAAAGTAACACAAAAAAGCATTGCTAAAATTGAAGGAAATACTTCTTTAAAAAGATTTAACCCTTCTTTAGAACCTTTTATAAATGATGAATACGCATTTTTTCTTTTAATTATTGAAAATATAATTATAAAAATAATTAAAAGTGGTATAAAAATTAACGATTTATTATTCATACAATAAAATGTATGTTAAATAAATAGTTTTATGTTATTTAATAATGTCATCATTATAAAATTTTAAACATAAAATTGGCCATTTTATTCTTACATAATTTATATCACGTTTAAGCATATTTCTACCAGATGGTTGATAAATTAATCCTCCAAAATGAATTGGTCCTTTATTTGGCTTTATATCGTGTTTAACAATATCATATATTTCTTCTCTTGATAAAAGAAAACCTTTATCTAAACATCCATAATAAAAATAATCTACTTCATAATAATATTCTTTAGAGCCTTTGATTATTGAGCGAAAAATTATATCATCTATTAAATGTTTATTATTGTTCAATTCTTCATTAGCTTGTATTAAATAATCTCCATATTTATCAATTATTTCATCTTTAGAAAATTGCTTTCCATTATTAGTTGTCTTTTTAGATAACCCAAAATGATAAAAAGATATTATTTTTATTGTTCTTTCGCTTACTCCATTTTTTCTTAAATAATCATAAAAAGAATATATATGTTCTTGATGTACTGAAGGGTTATGTCCAGTTTTTATAGATATTAATTTTTGTATTTTATTTATTTTAACAATTATATCTGGCTTAACATGTCTAGCATCAATCAAGAAAGAATGTATAATATCTGCATCTTGAGCAGTTGGAAACATTTTGTATATTATTTCTTTCCAAAATTCATTTAGTTCTTTGACCATTTTTAAATTTAAATATTTTGCAATGTTATTTTCATTTTGTTCTCCACTATTCATAAAAAGTATCTCCTATTATATAAATAGTGAAAAAAAAGAAAAATTTATAAAAAATATTATTTTTTCTTACTTTTTGGGCAGAGCAATCGGAACGATCGATTGTAGGTTCGTTTATAGGAGAAGTGGTTTTCGTTTTATCATTCATGGGTTCAAAAAAAAGAACACCGAGGTGTTCTTTTGATTACTTCTTGGTGACCTATACGGGATTTGAACCCATGAATGCATGCGTGAAAGGCATGTGAGTTAAACCACTTCTCCAATAGGCCACAATGGCGCTCAGCATAGGGCTCGAACCTACAACCGATCGGTTAACAGCCGATTGCTCTGCCATTGAGCTAGCTGAGCTTATCACTTTATTGGCTTAGCAACGCTAAGCAAGTATGATATTACAATAAACAAACACAATTTGCAACACTTTTTTAAAATTATTTTTATTTTTTTATTAAAAAAATACATTTAATTTTTTTAATTAAATGTATTAATCAATTACTTAGATAATTTCTTTTCAATTACAGTATAAACATCACCAACAGTTTTGAAAGAAAGCATTTCTTCATCAGTAAATTGTATACCAAGTTTTTCTTCCATTGACATTAATGATTCTACCAAATCAAGAGAATCAATACCTAAAGAACTTATTTCTGTGTTTTTGTCAAATTCTTTTCCTTTAACAACTTCACCAAAAGATTCTTTTATGACTTCTTCTGTACTCATTTAATAAACTCCTTGCATTGACTTTATTATAATGGTTATTTTTAATTTTATCAATAAATATTATTTATCTATTAGCTTCATTAACCATTTGCCTTAAATGTAATTGTAATTCTTTAGTAAATGTACCCTTTTTAAAACGGAATTTCCAATTTCCAAAAGCTGAACCAGGAATATTTATTCTACTTTCTTTTCCTAAATGTAAAATATCTTGTGGCATAAAGATAACAACATTTGCTTTTGATCTCATAAGTGAGCCTATTAAAGTATCATTAATATCCGCTACATTACAAATTTTTAAATAATCTAACATGGCATTATGAAGTTCAGGGTGTTCTTCAATAAAATTACTTTCTATATCATTATCATGAGTTCCTATATAAGCAACACAATTTTCTTCATAATTATGAGGTAAATATGGATTAACTAATTCTTCATATTTTGTATCTTCATTAGAATATTTATAATCTTCAAAGGCAAATTGATACAACTTTAATCCAGGAAAACCACATTCTTTCTTTAATTCACGGACATCATCATTTATAATACCTAAATCTTCTGCGATTATTTCGATTTTACTTAATTCTTTTTTGCAATCTTCAAACAATTCATATCCAGGTCCTTTTGCCCAATATCCATTCATTGCAGTAGTTTCTTTACTATCAACGGCCCAATATGAATCGAAGCCACGGAAATGATCAACTCTAACAACATCATATAATTTTGACATTTGTTTAAATCTTCTTCTCCACCATAAAAATTTATTTTTCTTCATATATTCATAATCATAAAGTGGATTGCCCCATAATTGCCCTGTTTTTGAAAAATAATCTGGTGGTACACCCGCAACTTTTGTAGGTCTTCTATTTGAATTTAATAAAAACATTTTATGATTTGCCCAAACATCACTAGAATCTAAACTTACATAAATTGGCATATCTCCAATAATTTTTATTCCATGTCTATTTGCATATCTTTTTAATCTTATATATTCATTATATGCTTCATATTGCATCCAAATTTGGAATAAATATTCTTCTTTATTTTCTTCTTTTGTTTGTATTAAAATTAATTTTTTATGTTTTCTATAATCTAATGGCCAATTTTGGAATGATTCTCCATTAAATTTTGCTTTAATAGTCATAAATAAAGCATAATCTTCAAGCCATTTTTTATTTCTTTTATAAAACTTTTCTATTTTTTCTTTTTCAATATCATAAGCATTTTTAAATGCTTTTCTTAAAACATTATATCTTTCTTGATATAATTTACCATAATCAATACTTGTTGATTTATTTCCAAATTTTACATGTTTTAAATCTTCTTTAGATAGATATCCTTTTTTTACAAGTTGATGTAAATCAATAAAATATGGATTTAAAGCAAAAGCTGAAAATGATTGATATGGTGAATCACCAAAACTTGTTGGATTTAATGGTAATATTTGCCAATATTTTTGATTTGCGCCACTTAAAAATCTTACAAATTTTCTTGCTTCCGAGCCAAAATTTCCTATACCATATTTTGATGGCAATTCACTTATATGAACTAATAATCCTGATCCTCTTTCCATAAAATAACACCTCTATTTCACATTAATATTAATCGTATTACAAAAAAATGTAACTATTTTTCATTACAAAATTTATAAAAAGCGTTTACATCGTTTTTACCAAAACCTAAAAACACATATTTTTCATTACCTTGAATAAAATTTATAGCAGTTGGGGTTAAAAAATAATCTTTAGGGTATTTTTGATATTCATTTCTTTTATAATCATTTTTTTGATTATCATATGTTAAATGTATATTTTCTAATATTCTATTTTTTAAATCTTTTATATCACTTTCATCAATAGTATAAATTGTTTTATTCAATTCAAAAGTATATAAAGCATAATATATTTGACTATATTTACATGCTTTACAACTACTACTTTCAATAATTAATATAAAATTTTCTTTATTATTTATAATAAAATTCTTTACTAAATTAGGATAAATGGCTAAAACAATTAAATCAGCACTTTTGATTATTTCATTTTCATTTTTATAACCCTCTTTAATAATTCCTAGTGCTTTCGCCTTTTTTAATGTTTCTACATCTTTATCTACACCATAAACATCAGTATATCCAGCGTCCTTAAGTGCCATTGCATATCCCCCTCCAATAACACCAAGACCTACAATAACTATTTTCA
>URVS01000116.1 GCA_900551385.1 uncultured Mollicutes bacterium
AAGAAACAAACATCATTAATGATGAAATAATAAACGAAGCATATTTCTACAATGATAAAAATTATTTTGAATTAAAAGAATATGAAAATTCTTCTAAAAAACCTAGTTTAAAAGGATATTTATTAGGTCAAAAAAAAGAAACACCAACCAAAGATAATTTAATTACAGAAGAAAGAAATTATATAGAATTAAATAAAGCACAAGAAAAAGTTGATAGAATGCATTCATTTTATACAACAATAATTCAAAAATTAAATTCGATTATAAGAATACAAAATTTAACTATTGGAACTTTTAATGAAGAAACATCTACTAAATATTATAATTCTTTAAATATTACTAAAGCTAATAATATATCTACTAAAATTATTGAAATAGAAGCAACTAATGATGAAATATATGAAAATGGAACTAATTCAGTTATTGTTAAAAATTATGTATATTTCAAAATAAATAATAAAAGTCAATTAACAGAAGGCAAAATTATCAATAAAAAATATTCTGGTGATGTCTTAAACAAAACTAATATAGATGAAAAATTATGTGAATATACTTCTACTATTGAATTTAATATAGAATATAAGCAAAGAACGAAAGTAGATAGCTTTTTCTTTGATATAAATAAATATATTATAAATGATATTTCATTTATAGAAACACCATTTTCATGTGGACAAACATTTTCTGTTGAAGATATTATGAATACACCTTATAGTCCAACAACCGCAATAGATTATTCTAATTTAACAATTATTAGTTATGATCCAAATTGCATTAAAAAGAATGTTATATCTGGATGGATAGGAAATAAAACTGGCACTACAAAAGTTGAAATAGGAACTTTATATAGTGAAAAAACATTTGAAGCAGAATTATATTTTAAATATTCAACATTAACAAAATTAGAAATTAAAAATGCTGTTAATGTAAATGAATATTATGTTGGTGGTACTTATGAATTCTACGTTGAAACAAATTCTTATGCTGATCCATTAATAAAAGTATTTTTATCTGATGAAAACAATGAATTTGCTGAAATAGTCTATATAGATTCTAATGAAGAAATGTTAAAAACAAATAAACCTAAATTTAAAATTAAAATGTTAAAAGAAACATCTTCTTTAACAATTACAGCTAAATCAAAAAATTATCCAAGTATAAAACATGATTTAAAAATATCTATTCTTCCATCTATTTCATTAGATAAAATAGCAGGTAATTATTATTATAATTCCTTAAATGATACTTATATTAAATTATTTAATGATGGAACAGGTATTGCTAAAGGAGATGTTGAAAACAAAACATATAATTTTACTTATCAAATATTAGGTTCACAAATCAGCTTATTAAATAGTAATGATTTATCAAAATTTAATGCTTCAATAGAATTATATAATGATAAATATGACTTATATGGATTAAAATCAATTACAATACAAGATAAAAATAATAAAAATATTTTCTCTTATTCATATGGAAGATACAATAAAATTCAACCATTAATGGAAAATAAATATAAAGTAAATGAAAATATTTCATTAGAATTTGTATTTGAAAAATATTCATTTTCTTTTAACAAAATAGAACCTACTGTTCTTATTATGGATAATGATGATGACTATACTTTTACTTGGAATCCATATTCAGTCGACGGAGAATTTACTTCATTTAAAAAGAATCAAACTTCATATTATTCAATTAATATAGAATTTAAAAACATAACAATAGATAGTTTTGATTTAATAATTTCTAATAATGATAACATTAATTTAAATTATCACTTTATTAAATATTAGTCCAAATAAAAAGCTCATTAATGAGCTTTTTAAATACTATTTTTTTAATTCTTTTAATATTTCTTCAATTCTTTCATATTTATCTAAAGTATCGTCTTTAATAAATATTAATTCAGGAACTTTATAAATATCCATTTTACTTGCTAAAGATGATCTAATCGCACCTTTAGCTCTATTTAATTCTTCTAAAGCTTGATCAACTAAATCATGATTAAGATGTGAAACATAAATTTTTGCTACAGAATTATCTTTACTAACTTGACAACTATTAACTGTTACAAGTTTCATAATTGGATTTCTCAATTCATATAGAATAATATCTGAAATATTTTTTTGAATTAAAGAAGCAATTCTTGCTTGCTTATTCGCCATATATTATTTCCTTTCTACTAATTGAATTTCATATGCTTCAATTATATCATATTCTTTTTCATCATTATAATTTTCAATTGTAAGACCACATTCAAAATCTTTTTTAACAACACTAGCATCGTCTTTAAATCTCTTTAAAGATGAAATTTTACCTGTATAAATAACAACACCATCTCTAATTAATCTTATTAAACAATCTCTTTTTAAACAACCATCTGTTACATAACAACCTGCAATAGTGCCAACTTTAGATGCTTTGAAAATTGATCTAACTTCTGCTTGACCAATAATAACTTCTTTTTCAATAGGTTTCATTAAGCCTTTCATTGCAGATTCAATTTCTTCAATTAAAGCATAAATAATTGAATGTAAATGTATTTCAACTTTTTCTTCAGCTGCTTTTTGTCTTACTTTTGCGTCAGGTCTTACATTAAAACCATAAACTAATGCATTAGAAGCAGATGCTAAAACGATATCAGATTCAGTAATAGCACCAGCTGCAGCATGAATCACATTAATTTTAACGCCATCAACTTGAATTTTTTCTAAACTTGATTTAATTGCTTCTACAGAACCTTGTAAATCTGCTTTTAAAATAATATTAATATTCTTCAATTCTCCTTCTTTGATTTGATTAAAGATTTCATCTAAAGAAGTAATATTATTTTTATTTAATGATTTATTTCTTGCTTTTAATTTTCTTGCTTCAGATATTTCTCTGGCAGTTTTTTCATCAACAAATGCCATAAATGAATCTCCAGCTGTAGGAACATCTTCAATACCAGTAACCACTACTGGAGTAGATGGAAGAGCTTGTTTAACATTTTGACGATATTCATTAACCATTCGTCTAACTTTACAATAATAATTGCCAACAACAACAGAATCTCCAACTTTTAAAGTACCATTTTGCACTAATAATGTAGCTTTCGGTCCTTCATTTTTATCTAATGAGGCTTCAATTACTGTGCCTAAAGCATATCTATGTGGATTTGCTTTTAATTCTTTTAATTCTGCAACAACTAATATAGTTTCAAGTAATTCATCAATACCTATTTTCTTTTTAGCAGAAATTTCTCTAAAAATGGTATCTCCACCCCATTCTTCAGGAATTAAATCGTATTGAGCTAATTCGTCTTTTACTCTATCAACATTTGCAGTTGGTTTATCTATCTTGTTAATTACAACAATAATAGTAACTCCAGCAGCTTTAGCATGATTAATTGCTTCTACTGTTTGAGGCATAACACCATCATCAGCTGCGACAACAATTAAAGCAATATCAGTAATAGCAGCGCCTCTTGCACGCATTGCAGTAAATGCTTCGTGGCCAGGAGTATCTAAGAAAGTAATTTTCTTTCCTTGAATTTCTTTTTGATATGCACCAATTTGTTGAGTAATAAGACCAGCTTCACCTTCAGCAACATGAGAATCTCTTATTGTATCAATTAAAGTAGTTTTACCATGGTCAACATGTCCCATAACCACTACTACTGGTGGTCTTTCTTGTAAATCTTTTTCATCATCTTCAATTTTGATATCTTCAAAATTTTCTTTATCAACAACTTCTTCTTTTTGGAAATCATATCCATAATTAATACATACTTCCGCGATTAAGTCATCTGACAAAGTTTGGTTAATTGTGACCATTGCCTTCTTATTCATAAATAAGAATTTGATAATGTCAGAGGAATTAAGATTGAGTTTTTTTGCTAACTCACCAACAGTAACATCTCCAACATATTTAAAAACACCACCATTTACTTTTGTTTGAGGTCCAGAGTTTTTCTTATTACGATCAAAAGATGGAACATTAGAAACTCTATTGTTTTCAGGTTTATTTTTTCCATAATTTTTTTTGTTATTAGTCGCCATACTTATTTCCCCTTTCTTTAGCATCTATTGTGCTAACTTAATAATTTCTTTAGCCATGTTAATATCATTAATACCAACACAAGCAACTTCATTTTTATTAAATAATTCTCCCATTTCTTGTTTAGAAATAAAATGAATTACTTTTACATTATAATAATTAGCTTTTGATAAATATTTTTTTTCTTGAGAAGCAGAAATATCATTACTGAGAACCAACACTTTAACTTGTTGGTTCATCATTTTAATAATATTAGTTTCTCCAAAAAACATTTTTTTAGAACAATAAGCAAACTGTAATAATGTTTTTATCTTATTTTCTTGTAATAAGTCCATATAAATCTTCATACACCTTTTCAGGTATTTCACATTCTAATGCTTTATTTAAGCATTTACTTTTTTTAGCTTTGTCAATTGCTTCTATTGATTTTTTTAAATAAGCACCACGCCCATTTGCTTTTCCAGTTAAATCAACAAAAACATCTCCATCTTTATTTTTAACAACTCTTATTAAGTCTTTTTTTGGGCATATTTCTTGAGTTGCTAAACATTTTCTTAAAGGTATTTTCTTTTCCATTATTTTTCGTCGTAATATTCATCATAATCATCATAGTCGATATCTTCATCGTCTATGTAATCTTCATCTTCATCAAGTTCATCATCCATAGCATCAAGTTCTTCTTGAGTATAAATATCCATTCTTGATTTATTTGTAGTAGGTTCTACTTTTTCTTCTACTTTTGCTTTCTTCTTTGTATTATTAGAAGTTTGATTAGATTTTTTCTTCTTTTCTTCTTCTATTTGTTTTTCTAAATCTGCAAGAGATACTTTTGATTGAAGATTAACTGGATTATATTCAACATGTGCTTCTTCTACTGTTTCTTTTACTTCTTCACTAACTTGTTCAACAGGTGTTTCTTCAATTTTATCTTCAATAGGAGCAGTTTCTACTTCTTCAGTTGTTTGAGCTTCTTCAACTTTATTTTCTTCAGCTAATTTTGCTTCTTCTTCACGTTTCTTTCTTGCTTCTTCTTCTCTAGCAATTTGTTCAAGAAGAGCTTTTCTTCTTTGTTCAAAAATCATTTCTTCTTCTTGTTTTTTCATTTCATCAATAGTAAAGAATTCTACACCTTCTTGACGAGCAACACTTTCTTCTTTAATATCAATTTTACAATTTGCTAATTTGAAAGCTAATCTAGCAT
>URVS01000117.1 GCA_900551385.1 uncultured Mollicutes bacterium
TTACCCCACGGAAGTTCGGAGCGCATACCTAACCCCGCGGAAGTTTGGAGAGCTATTTAAGCAAAGTATTTAAGTTTTTTTAATTTTTTATGTGGTTTATTATTTAAAAGTGCTATGATAAAATGGTTTTTTCTAGTAAAATAAGAACATAACGAGGTGATTTTTAATGGAGTCTAGAGAAGAAAAATTTAAAGCTTATCGTGAAGAGATTGCTTCTCAAGTTAAAGAAGAAGCTCCTAAAGAAGAAAAAGAGGTAGTGGTTGAGACTACTGATAAGCCAGTTATTAAGAATACTTTAACAATGACTATGGATGAAATTATTGAAGCTCATGATGAATACACGATGATTATTGAGCAAAAAGAATTAAAAGATAAGATTAAGTTAGAAAAGAAAGCAAAATCAAAAGCTATGTGGAAAAAAATAGGTAAATATAGTATTTTTGCTTTGGTTGTTTTAGCTTTAATTTTTTTATTAGTTGTAGTTTTAGTTAGAGTTTTATAGAGGTTTTTTTATGAGAAATATAAGTATTGCTATTGATGGTCCAGCTGCTGCAGGAAAGTCAACTATTGCTCAAATGGTAGCTAAAAGAATTAATTTTACATATATTGATACAGGTGCAATGTATAGAGCGGTAACATATTATTGTTTAAGTAATAATATTGATTGTAAAGATGAAAAAGCAGTAGAAAAAGTTTTAGATAATATTGAAGTGGGTTTAGGTAAAAATCATACTGTTTTTTTGAATAAAGAAAATGTTACAGATTTAATTAGAAGTCCATTAGTAAATGATAACGTTTCTTATATTGCTTCTTATAAAAATGTAAGATTATTTTTAGTTGAACAACAAAGAAAAATGGCTAATAATACATCTGTTGTTATGGATGGAAGAGATATTGGTTCTTATGTTTTACCTAATGCTGATGTAAAAATTTTCCAAATTGCTAATGTAGAAACTAGAGCTAAAAGAAGATATTTAGAAAATATAGAAAAAAAGATAGATTGCTCTTATGAATCTGTTTTAGCAGAATTAAAGAAAAGAGATTATATTGATTCTCATCGTGATTTTGCTCCTTTAAAAAAAGCTAGAGATGCGATAGAATTAGATACTTCAAATATGACTATTGAAGAAGTAGTAAATGAAGTTTTAAATATTATTAATAAGAAAGTTGGTGAAATTAATGAGTAGAGGAATAGTGGCTATTGTTGGTTCACCTAATGTTGGTAAATCAACTGTTTTTAATCGTATAATTGGCTCAAGAAAAGCTATTGTTAATGATGAAGCTGGAGTTACTAGAGATAGATTATATGGTAAAGGTGAATGGTTAACTAAAGAATTTACTGTAATTGATACTGGTGGAGTGGAAATTAATAATGCTCCATTTCAAGTACAAATTAGAGCGCAAGTAGAAATCGCTATTGATGAAGCTGATGTTGTTTTATTTGTTACTGATGGATTATTAGGAGTTACTAATGATGATTTATTAGTGGCTAAAATGTTAAGAAAAGCTAAAAAGAAAGTTGTCTTAGCAGTTAATAAAATTGATGATATTTCTCGAATTGATTTAATTAATGATTTTTATTCTTTAGGTTTAGGTGATCCTATTGCTTTATCTTCTACCCATGGTATTGGTGTTGGAGATGTTTTAGATAAAATAATCCATTTGTTACCAGAAAAAGAAGATGTAGAATATCAAAATGCAATTAGTTTTTCTATTATTGGAAGACCTAATGTTGGTAAATCTTCTTTAACTAATGCTTTATTAAATCAAGATAGAGTTATTGTTTCTAATATAGAAGGTACTACTAGAGACGCTATTGATACACCATTTAGTAAAGACGAACAAGATTTTGTTGTTATTGATACAGCAGGTTTAAAGAAAAGAGGAAAGATATTTGAAGCTGTGGATAAATATGCTGCAATTAGAGCTTTAGCTGCTATTGAAAGAAGTGATGTGGTTGTTAGTGTTATTGATGCTGAAGAAGGTATTCAACAACAAGATAAACATGTTGCAGGTTTTGCTTATGAAGCTAATAAAGCTATGGTAATTGTGGTTAATAAATGGGATTTAGTCAAGAAAAGTGAAACAGCAATGGTAGAATTTACTAAAAAAATAAGAGATGAATTTAAATTTTTAGATTTTGCTAGTATTGTTTTCCTTTCTGCTAAAAATAAATCGAGAATTAATACTTTATTACCAGAAATTGTTAAAGCTTATGATTCTTATCAAAGAAGGGTATCCACTTCAGTATTAAATGATATTATTGAAGATGCACAAATTATAAATCCTACACCATCATTTAATGGTGGAAGATTAAAAATATATTTTGCTAATCAAGTAGCAATTAAACCACCAACATTTGTATTATTTTGTAATGATCCTTCATATATGCATTTTTCTTATCAAAGATATTTAGAAAATAGATTAAGATCTTCATTTGATTTTGAAGGAACACCAATAAAGATTATTTGTAGGGAGAGAAAATAAAATGAGATGTACAGTCCTTGGTTCAGGAACTTGGGGTACTGCTTTAGGTCAAGTTCTTGCTGATAATGGTAATAATGTTACTATATATGGTATTGATAATAATGAAGTTAATGATATAAATATTAATCATAAAAATAGTAAATATTTTGGTGATGAAGTAATTTTACCTAATTTAATAACTGCTACTACTGATTTAAAAGAAGCATTAAAAGAAACTGAATTAGTTATTGTCGCAGTACCAAGTAATGCTTATAGAAATGTTTTAAATTTAGTTTTACCTTTATTAGATAAAAAAATACATATTGTTTCAGTAGCAAAAGGTTTTGATCCAGTTACTTTAAAAAGAATGTCTGAAGTTGTTAGAGATGTTATACCTAGTGAATATAGATATGAAGTAGTTTCTTTAATTGGTCCAGGTCATGCTGAAGAAGTAATTTTAAGAATGTTAACTTGTATAACTTCAACATGTTTAGATGAAGAAGAAGCAAAATTTATTCAAAAAATATTCTCTAATAAATATTTTAGGGTGTATGTTCAAACTGATGAAATTGGTGCAGAACTTGGTGTAGCAATAAAAAATGCGATTGCGATTGCTTCTGGTATGTTAATTGGTATTGGTATGGGTGATAATGCTAAAGCTGCTTTAGTTACTAGAGGTTTAGTAGAAATGATTAGATATGGTGTAAGTGAAGGTGGTAAAGAATCTACATTTATGGGTTTAACTGGTGTAGGTGATTTAATTGTTACATGTAATTCTATTCATTCAAGAAATTTCCAAGCTGGACTTGAAATAGGTAAAGATGATAGTAGTAAACATTTTTTACAAACTAATACTAAAACAGTGGAAGGAATAAGAACTGCAAAAATTATTCATGAATTAGCTAAAGAAAAAAATATTGAAATGCCAATCATAGAAGCAGTTTATCAAGTTTTATATGAAGATAAAAAACCAAGTGAAATTGCTTATAAATTAATGACAAGAGAATTAAAAAAAGAATAACATTTTGTTTCTAGGCTCATATACTATCTTGGTGATAGTTATGGATGAAAAAATATTTGATAAAGTCGAAGAAAAAACCAATGTTAAAAGAGAAGATATTATTAATTTAGCAAAATCTATACAAGGTAAAGACATGAATAATGAAAGAAATCTGAGAAAATTAATTCAAGATGTTGCTAAATTAGCAGGCAAAACTGTTTCGAAAGAAAAAGAAGAAAAAATTATCAAAGCTGTAAAAAAAGACCAAGTTAAAGATGGTTTAAATAAGATGTTATAATTTTCACTTTCTTAGTATTATTTTTATAAATTTTATTATATTATATATATAATAGAATTTTGGGTGAGAACATGGCTAAGAAAGAAAATGATAAAGAAAAATATTCAAAAATAAATTTAGAAGATGATGATGAAGAAATTGAAGAAAAATCAATTTTTTCTAAAACAATAGAAATTCCAAAGCTTATTTTAGCAAAAAAAGGAAAAAGAAATAAAAAAGTTGATTTATTTGATAAAGCAATTAGATATAATCCAACTTATCAAGAAGGATTAAATTCTTTACAAGTTGAAGAAAGACAAATTAACAATTTATTTAATAAACAAGCAAAGACATTATCTAAGACTTATTTACAAATTTTCTTAGAAAATGTTTTTACTTTTTTTAATATTTTATTATTTTCTATTGGGATTGTCTTATTATCGATTGGTTCATATAAGAATTGTTTTTTCTTATTGATTGTTTTAGCTAATACAATTATTGGTATAACTCAAGAAATAAGAGCTAAAAAAGTTATTGATAAATTGTCTTTAATTAATGTTAGTCAAGTAAAAGTTATTAGAGATGGAAATCCATATCGTATACCTAATGATAAAATGGTACTTGATGATGTTTATTGTCTTAAAGCAGGTAATGAAATACCAGCAGATAGTTATATTATTAAAGGTAGTGTAGAAGTTAATGAAGCTTTATTAACTGGTGAATCTTTACCAATAAAAAAAGAAACAGATGATTATTTACTTGCAGGTTCTTATATTGTTTCTGGAGCTTGTATTTGTAGATGTGATAGAATTGGCGAACATAATTATATTGCTCAATTACAAAATAAAGCTCGAAAAGTAAAAAAAGCTAGATCTATTTTATTAACTTCATTAAATAGAATTATTAAGTTAATTTCGGCAATTATTTTGCCTATTGGGATAGCTTCATTTATCAAAAATTATTTTACTATTGATTCAATTATTAGAGTATTAGAAGTTACATTTGGTTCTTTAGTAGCGATGATTCCATCAGGATTATTTTTATTAATTTCTACAACTTTAACAGTTTCAGTAATTAATTTAGCAAAGAAAAAAACTTTAGTTAATGATTCTTATGCGATTGAATCTTTAGCAAGATGTGATACTTTGTGTTTAGATAAAACAGGTACTATTACTGATGGAGAAATGATTTTAGAAAAAGTTATTCCTTTAAAAGAAACTAAATATAATATTGAAGAAATAATGGGTGATTTTTTATCTTGTTTTGAAGATCAAAATGTTACTTCTATTGCATTAAGTAAAAAATATAAAGCAGTTAATAAATTTAAAGTAATAAATAAATTACCATTTTCTAGTACTAGAAAATTATCAGCAGTAGAATTTGAAAATGTTGGAACATTAATTTTAGGAGCGCCAGAATTTATTATTGAAGATGCTAAAAAGCATATCGACAGTCAGGATGAG